>CAKSAI010000475.1 GCA_934434905.1 uncultured Lachnospiraceae bacterium
CCTTTATTGTACTTCTTTTCCGCCGTTATGGAAATAGAAAAACCTTTCCATTTTCTACTTAAATAGCAGTTTTGTCCATTCTATATTCCAGTTCACAGACCTGCTTTCCTTCCGTCACCGACTTCGCCGCCATGATTCCTGCCGCCTCGCCGACCGGTGCCATATTCCCTGCCACACGGTAACTGGCATGTGCATAAAAATCTCCGCTGATACAGCGCCCGGCCAGCACCAGATTATCGATGTCCTCCGGAAGAAGCGCACGAAAAGGAATATCATAGGGCTGCATCTTGATTCCATCATCCGTAAATCCCTTGCCGCCATCATTCTCCAGCGAATGAATATCCACCCAGTATCTCACAAGACAAACCGCATCTTCGTGTCTGCGCCCCGCAATCATGTCATCCACTGTAATGGTATATCTTCCATGAATCCGCCTCCCCTCTCTCACCCCGATACATTCCGGCGTATTGACCAGAATCAGATTGCCGAAGACATCCGGTGCTTTCCCACGCAATGTCCGGACAAGTCGGTATATCTCGCTTCTGGCATTCATTGTCGCCTCGGTGAGTTCATCCACGTTAGAGCCACTTTTTCCATATTCCTGATTTGCACTCAATATGTAGATATCGCCGTACAACGGCTGTATCGACGGACAACCGATGGAATACGGCGCTCCCACAGAATCCAACACTCCCTTCAGTCGGTTTCGTGCATCCCAGAATGGCTGATCCGGGAACGAAATGTATTTCTTCGCGCCCGCATCCAGTCCGCTGACCAATGCAATCATACTCATGGGCTGAGCCTTCCCGTCCGAAGCTCGGCCATAATCAAAGGAACAGCCCGCCATAGCCGCCACAGCCCCGTCTCCGGTTGCATCAATTACAACCTGCGCATAAAAGCCAATCATCCCTGACTTGGTAATCACCTTCACTTCCGTGATCCGGCGTCCTTTCGTCTGTACCCCGCATATCTGGCTGTGAAACAACACCTCTACGCCACTCTCTTTGCAAAGCTTTTCAAGAACGTATTTCTGTATCTCAAAAACCGTGGCTGTTCCCTGCTGCCTTTCGCGCTCTACGAGTGCCAAGAATTCACGCAAAAGCCCTTCCTTATCATCACCATCCAGTGTCATTCCCACAAGAGCGGCCGTCCATGTACCGCCCAGGCATCCACCCCGCTCCACCAGTGTAACCTTCACACCTCTTCTGGCGGCTGCGATTGCTGCCATTGTGCCGCCGACGCCTCCGCCTGCCACAAGTACATCCGTATTTCTCTGCATCCTATATTCCCCCATTCTGTGATTGGTAATTGAAACAAGACATATTTCTCACACTTCCTGTAATTCGTAATTCAGACAGAACATACCTCTCCTGTTTCCTGTGATTTATCTCCGGCATAGCAGGTAAGATGGCCCCACACGGAATCGTTAATGGAGGTACAGGAAACGGACGGCTGCTTTCCTTCGATCAAATCACAGAAGTCATTGATCAGACGCCTGTCCCCTCCAAAGTGACCATTTGTCTCACCGCTCGTTTCATTAAAATTAAATTCCGTCTTTTTGTACTCGGAAGTCTTCTTGTCATACTCATACAGCGTCAGGATACCGTCTGCCGCCTCTCCTTCCAATTCCCCCTTCGTACCCTGTATCCAGAGATGCCTTCCCGCATGCTGGGCTCCCAGATTCAGCGTGTGGATGGCTGTAGACCCATCTTCAAAAGTAATCGATACATTCTGATGATCTACGATAACCTGCTCGCATTTATAAACGCATCTTCCATGTGGATTGTAGGTCTTTAAGGATTCCACTTTTTCCTCATCCGTCACGTCCTGCCAATTCTTTCCTGTACATTGCCACGGATACCACGGTAACTGACAGTTGTCCAGATACATACTCTGTACATCATAGATACAGTTCTTACGTACTTCTTCCGGGCAGTCCACAAGGCATCTTGTTCCCGCTCCCTTTGGAGCTTTCTTAGGCACGAAATAATTTCTGCCACCATTTGAGTAAACAGTTGCCGGAACCGTCTTGCTGTTTAGCCAGCAAAGTAAATCTATATCATGACAGCACTTTGCAAGCAAAAGGGAAGAACCGCAGTCTGCCCACTTTCCACGCAAAAAAGCAACCGACGAATGGAATGCTCCCACACGTTCTGCTGTCTGAATGTTCATAATCTCTCCTAATACACCGGAATCGATGATTTCCCTTGCTTTCCGATAGAAAGGCGCATACCGGAGCACGTGGCAAATCATCAGATC
>CAKSAI010000476.1 GCA_934434905.1 uncultured Lachnospiraceae bacterium
TATGTGAGACGATCGTTCGCAGTCTCAGACGGCTCGCTTACAGCGTGGATTTTTGCTATGACGGAAACAAAGCAATTGAGTTGCTCGGTGTGGAACAGTACGACCTTGTTTTACTGGATTTGAATCTGCCGGGTGCGGACGGCATGACGGTGCTGCGAATGCTGCGGCAAACCGACAAAGACACAAAGGTGTTAATCCTTTCGGCGCGCAGTGAGGTTGTCGACAAGGTGGAGGGACTGGACGCCGGTGCCAACGATTATCTGACAAAGCCTTTTCATTTAGAGGAGTTGGAAGCAAGGATACGCAGTCTGACCCGGCGGCAATTTACACAGAAAGATGTAATTCTAACCTGTGGGATAGTCTCTTTTGATACCAAAGCCCGTACCGCCATGGCTGACGGACAGGAACTGTCACTTACCCGAAAAGAAATCGGGATACTTGAGTATCTGTTGCTGAATCAGGGACGCCCGGTCAGTCAGGAGGAACTTATCGACCATGTGTGGGACAACAGTGTTGACAATTTCAGCAATTCGATCCGGGTACATATTTCCGCTCTGCGAAAAAAGTTGCGAACAGCACTCGGCTTTGACCCCATCCGCAATCGCATTGGGGAAGGGTATGTTATGGAGGAAGAAAAATCGTGAAAAAGCTATCTCTGCAATGGCGCATAACCCTGATGACCGCACTTCTTATCGGAGCTACCTGTGTTTTCATGAATGTCCTGATTGGCTATTCCGGCAGGCACTATATGGATTCCATAGGCTCCTATATCACGGGATACGGAGATACGGACAGAGGAGAACCGGACTTTTTCGATCCCGAACGCGAAAAGCTTGACCAGGAACTGACTATCGTCATTCACGGAGCGCAGGAATCCTTTATTACTACCAACTGGTATATTACTGCGGCGGTAACACTGCTCGGCGGTGTGCTTGCGTATTTTTTAAGCGGACATGCACTGAAACCCCTGCGTACTTTTTCCGCCCGAGTGGAAAAGGTTCAGCCGAACAATCTGACAGACATGAAAATCACCGAAGAGGTTCTGCCGGAGTTCCGGCAGTTCAGCAGGTCGTTCAATCAGATGCTTGACCGTCTTGATGAGGGCTTTACCGCTCAGCGGCAGTTCACCGGAAACGCCGCCCACGAGTTGCGTACACCGCTTGCACTTATGCAGGCACAGCTGGAGCTGTTTTCCGCAGAGCATCCCGATGTGCTGCCGGAAACATCGGAGTTTCTCGGCTTGCTGAGGGAGCAGACTGAGCGGATGACGCAAATGACGAAAACACTTTTGGAAATGAGCGAATTGCAAACGGTGCCTTGCGCCGACAGCATTGAAATATCCCCTATGGTAGAGGAGATATTTACCGATCTTGCTCCGCTGGCTGAAAAAAACGGTGTTTCGCTTGAGTATAAGGGCGTTGCCGTGATGACCGGCAGTGACACGCTGATTTACCGCCTGATTTTCAATCTTACCGAAAATGCCATACGCTATAACCGACCAAACGGAACGGTTGATGTTTCGGTGACGGAAGAAGAAAAACAAATCGTTATTCGCATATCGGATACCGGCTGCGGCATACCGGAAAAGTATCGGGAAAGTATTTTTCAGCCGTTTTTCCGTGTGGATAAATCCCGCAGTCGGCAATACGGCGGCGTGGGACTGGGGCTGTCGCTGGTGTGGGAGATCGTCGCACTGCACGGAGGCGAGATTAGGGTAGAGGAAAGCACGGAAAAGGGGACGACGATAGCTGTGAAGTTTCCTGTGGACACGTTCACGAATTAACGGAGGCTATTTATGAAAACACTTATCGACTGGCCCGACTGCGAACATATTGACAAGCCTAGCTTCGGTTATACCGATTGGGCAAGCCTGTTCAAGAATAGAAAAACTCCTGAAATCGAACTTGTTTATAAACTCCGGGGTGCCCATGCTTCCGGGCCCAGCCTCGTATTTATCAAAGATGTTAATATGGATCACTGCGTCAGCTTGCGGATAACTCCGTTTAGAAACGCGGCCATTTTTTTCGGCGACTGGCGGTTATCGCGATTCAGCCATTCCCGGATCACCGCATATCCTCCCTGATAGAAGAAAAGGCAAAGCTCATTCCGTTCTTCCACTGTAAAGGTTTCAGGGATTGCCATATCAAGCTGCTTCCGGATGGTGGGAAGATCAAACAGCTTGGTTGAAAAATCCTTGTCCGGCAGAGAGTTGATAAGAACCTTGAAATGCTCTTCATCGTCAAGCAG
>CAKSAI010000477.1 GCA_934434905.1 uncultured Lachnospiraceae bacterium
GTGTGGGTGCGCGGTAATACTGTACTCCAAAAATAAAATCCTCGTTTTGCTTCATAGTCAGTCCTCATTTTTTGATTCTTTCGCATATGTGCCCCTTTTACATCTTGATCGCACCGGAGGTAAGTCCTGCCACATAGGTCTTATTTGCCGTGATAAACAGGATGATCAGCGGTACAGAGGTCAATAAATACGCTGCATAGGTAATTGGATAATTGACCGCCCCCTCCGTACCGGAAAACCGCAGAACCAATCCGGCTGAAATCGTCAGCATCTCATCTCTCTGGATCGTAATAATGGGCCACATATATTCATTCCACACGTTCAAAAGCTGCATGATCGCAAGGGTTCCCGTGATGGATGAGGACATAGGCAGACAAATGCGTGAAAATATCGTCAGTTCCCCGGCGCCCTCAATACGCGCCGCCTCGAACAATGCATCCGGTATCCCTTCATAGAAGCTGCGCAGCAGAAACACACCGAAAACAGGCCCGCCCACCAGTGTAGGCATGATCAGGATCAGATAATTGTCCAGGCCAAAGATCGACTTATACAGCATATACGAAGGCACCAATGTCAGAACACCCGGAATCATCATAAGGGAGATCACCATCATATACAGGACATTTTTCCCAAAGCAATACATCTTTGCAAAAGCATAAGAGGCCAACGATGAGATGATAACGCTGCCGGACACCGCCACTGCCGCAACCAGAACCGTATTAGCTATGTAGCGCCAGACACTGGAAAAGGCACTGGCAATATTGGTGACCCGGAGCGGCAACGTTGGATACCACTTCGTCAGCTCATAGGTATAACTGTTCTTAAAGGCTCCAAACACAGCCATGGCCAGGGGATACATCATCACAAACAGCAAAATAATAATGATAATATGAAGTATCAACTGGGATAATCGAAATTTTTTCATGTCTGCTCTCCTTTAATCCTTAGATTTCATCAAACGCATTGACAACAACGTCAACAGGAAGATAACGCTAAACATCAGCGTTCCTATAGCACAAGCATATCCCATATTTCCGTAAGAAAAGGCCTGTTTGAACAGGTAGTACCCCGGCACATATGTGGTATAGCCCGGACCGCCTCCCGTCAGGATGATCTGCACACTGTAATCCTGAAGCGCGCTGATAATGCCTATAATAACAAAGTACCGGATCTGCCCCATCATCAGCGGAATATCTATGCGAAAGATCCTTCCAAACGTACTGCAGCCGTCAAGCTGGGAAGCTTCCATGACCTCACCGCTGATATTCATGAGTCCCGACATGTAGATCAGTACAGAGGTTCCGCCGATCCATGGAAATCCCATAAAAATAATACTTCCGATCGTCAGGGCCGGATTTCCCAGCCAGTCGATATTCTGTGTCTGTCCCACAATTCCGAACAATCTGCAAAGCTCCACCGCCAGACCTGAGCTTGGATCATAAATAAATTTCCACAATAAGGTTCCAACCACGCCGGGCGCTACCATCGGCAGAAGGCACAGAATACGGTAGCGCTCCTGCATTTTGTTGGATCGGATTGCGAATATCAGCTCCGCCATAATAAACGGCACCACAATGGAAATGATCAGCTTCGGTATCATCAGCTTGAGCATAACCGGAATTGAATTTAAAAATATGGAATCATGAAACAGATTCTTATAATTAGCCAAGCCGCGAAACGTCTTCTCTCCTATCCCGTTCCAGTCAAAAAAGGAATGATAAATGCCACTGAAAGCCGGATAATAGGAAAATATCAGAATTCCCGTAAATAAAGGTAACAGGAACAGGTAAGCCGGAATACTTTTCTTCAGTTTATTTCCAAGAGTTATTTTCTTTTCCATTCTCTCTACCTCAATTCAAAAAATCACCTACCGGCATTCCCCCGGACTCCTCCTGCCTGGTCAACTCAATGGTATATTCCGTGCTGGGATATATCTCGATAAACACCGAGTTGGATTCATCCCGGAACTTCAGGGTAACAGACTTCTCGGTCTGATACCCCGCCATCTTCGGTGGATAATACACAAAGGTGACCCTTCCGCTGTCATCCGTCTTCTCGTAAAAGGACTTGAACGAGCCCCCGCCGACTGCCAGTGCATAAATATTATGGTCTGTCACCGGTTCTCCCTTCCGGTTCCTTACATTCACGACGATTTCCGTTGCCTCAGCAAGGGAAGTATCGATTGTCCCGGAGGACGGCCCTTGTGCAGTAAGGATCACCTGATTGGAACGCCACCAGTCATATCC
>CAKSAI010000478.1 GCA_934434905.1 uncultured Lachnospiraceae bacterium
TTCATATGTGACACCATTCCTATCAAGCCCGTTCCGGCCGCTCCGATAGCTACACAGCAGCCCCACCAGAAACGATTCCTTATGATATCTTTCTGACCACCAACTTCTCGTCCGCGCGTGTTATAAAGCAGCGGACTATAACTGTCAAATGTAAATACCTGTTTATAACACCCACATGCTCCTCCATGTGCCGTGCACCTTTTTCCGTTAACATTAACAGCTCCCATCAACGCATTGTATACCGATCTTTCAATCTGATCTGCGTACTGGCTCTCTCCGGTCAGACAGAGAAGCTGATAACAGAATTTCATCCACGTCACTGTAACACAGGTCTCCTGCATAATTCCTGTATACTCCGGATCAAACTGGTGAATTACAGAGTGATCGAATATTTCCTCGCTTGTTCCTGCACATCCAATCACAGTAATATCCGTTTCCATCACCATACGTGCAAAATTAATGGCCATCGTCTTATATTTTTCTTCTCCGGTCACTCGGTAATATTCAATGATTCCTTCAAAATTCGAGATCATCTCATATGCTTTCGGGAATGGATACTGATACGGATATTGTCTGGCTTCCAGTGCTGCCTGATAAATATCAAAATCCTTCGTACCCCCCGCCTCAATGATCTCCTTTGCAAAATCAAGATACCTTTTCAGTCCGGTCAAATTATACAATCTCACCATAGGTTCAAGTATGGAGGAGGAATTTAAGCCTCCCCATCGTTCTGACGTATTCGTAATCGGAATCTTTCCTACCGCATGGTTCCCGACCTTTTCCAGAATATAATCCGCATGATGGCACATTGCTTCCACAATCTGGTCTGCCAGATCGTCATCCTGACAGATTTCCAGAAAATACTCAAGCCCCAGAAGCACATATTTTCTTTCCCACATATCCCATCCGTGGAATTCCTTCTGTATCGAATAGGCTGCGATTCTTCCGTATGGATCCTGGATTGTCAGCATATCCCGCACCGTATTCTCCAGAACATGATACAGTTCCTGATTCTGCGTGTATGCATACGTAAAGCAGGCGCCCCGCATCATCTTTCCCCAGTATTCTCCGCGCCATCCACTATCCTGATCATCCACATCACCAATGCGGAACTGTTCCACAAATGTTGCCCACAATGCCGGGTCTAAAAGCTGCTCCTTTTCTACCCAATATATGGTATCGGAAAGCTGTCCCTGATATGTGGCCGCCCCTATTTCCGGCGTAAAATAAATGTCTGTCTTGGCTCGATTCTCATAGGCTGTATACTTCATTCTTTGCCGTTCACTCCTCCCATTTTTGTTGTGAATAGCTACTGATGATGATATGTCTTTTAAAAAGAATAACCCTCAACGCTGTAATAAGCCATATTTGTCTGCCTCACGTCAAGTCTGCCAAAGCAGGCGCATATCGGAACATCACTCTTAACCCAAACCGTGTACTGCACAGCCTCGCCCAGCATGATTTTACTCTCCCCGAGCGGCTTGTCCAGGCGAACACAGGTCGTTCTCATTCCTTTAAGATCTATGAAAATTCCAGCAATTGGCTCCTTATCCTCGAAAAGAAACGTGAGCTCTATGTTTGCATTTTTTTGATTAAGATTTGTAAGCATTAAAGCCTCGTGCCCTTCAAATTCAGGGTTATCTCCATGAGGTGGAAGATATCCGTCACAAAAGACCCAATTTTTCTTTCCGTTCTTCATTTAATTTCCTCCTACTTCAAAAAAATCTCTGGGATAGCCTTATCATTATAGGTCGTCATTCTCTTTGCCCCATCGGCGGTTATAAGATAGCAATCCTCGATTCGGAATGACCCCCATTCCATGCCCTTGAAATAAGCATCGATACAAATCGCCATATTTTCTTCAATCACGCGCTTATTCTTAACCGAAAAGATAGGCGCTTCACACTCAAGCATTCCCGTCGAATGCAAACTTCCGTAAGGACAGTAATCTATATAGCCACTTTTTGTTAAGTAGTCGGTATAAGCATTGAGCACAACGTCACAAGGAACGCCTGGTTTCATCAGACTGGAGGCAACATTGAGTGCCTCATAAGCACAACGAACAGCATCCTTTATCTTCTCAGGAATATCACCGAGAACAAGAGGGCTGCATGTAATCCCGTTATAGCCCTCGAAACAACATCCAGCAGCAAGGTTTATAATTTCTCCTTCACCGACCTCTCTCATGGTATTGCGGCACATACTGATATAAGAATTCACTGAACCAGTTGCCACC
>CAKSAI010000479.1 GCA_934434905.1 uncultured Lachnospiraceae bacterium
CCGGGCTTAAGGCGGATGAACCGCTCAATATTCCGGCAGAAAATACTGTAGTTGAGATGCAGGTAGAGAATCCGCACATCCGATTGAATAAGTCAGAAAAATCGGAGCCAGCCAGTGTCATCTTTGCTATCACCAACAACAGTGGAAAGACGGCAACTTATACGGCAGAACGCACGAATGAGGGAAGTGTACAGTTTGTGCCCTCCACGGATTCCCTGCAGCTTGCGGCCGGGGAAAGCGGCGTGATCACCGGGTATTTTTACAACAATACCATAAGTGAAAGCACAAGCAAAAATATCAGAGAACTGATTGATCTTGCAGTGATCCACAAGGAGAGCGGAACGCGGACAGACTATAAGCGTGTCATCGATGTGGAGATAGGCCTTCACTATGACAAGAGCGGGAAAGACAGCCAGAAGCTTGCCACTATGGTGAGTGAGAAGGGAATCGAGATAACCTATGCACGGGGGATATCCGATAACAACCGGATTGTCAATTACAAGAAGTATGCGACACAGGGAGACGGTGTTGATGTAGAGATCACGGACATTACTTCCAATGATAGCAATTATTCCATTGCTGTTATGCTGGGAAATGAGTATAATGGCTGGTATGGACAGCGGGGCTATATGCTTCTCTACGGAAAGAGCGGGTATTTCTCGATCATTGCAACTGACAGCACCTTGAATGATCCGGATCTGTCTCCGATTGTTCTCACAGATACGCGGGAAGCGCTTGGAACAGCACTCTCGATCAATGTAAGACTGAAAGGTGACAGCTATCTGATTACCGTCAACGGCAAGACCTACACAATTGATGCCAGGCATGAAGCATACCCGCTTACGGATTGTGAGAATATCTACTTATCCTGCGGTGTCATGGGCGATAAGTCGAATGGAGGTACCTATAAGAAGACATATACAGGTTACTTTACATCGACATATTTTGTTATCGCAGAGATGTCGGATAACCGTGCAGGCGATCTTGCATTCGATCAGACCAGGGATTTTGGCACTTATCGTTCGAACAGTGCTGCTATGACAGCGCCGATGGCAAAGCCCGGGTATGTATTTTCCGGCTGGTATTACGATGCAGCATGCACCCAGCCAGTTAAACAGGATAAGACAGAAGTCGGTGCGGGAGAGCAGATCTATGCAAAGTTCGTAGATAAGGATGTGCTCAGTGTGAAGTTCCAGTTCCGGTATGCGAAAAGCGCGGAAAAATCAGGAGATACAAGTCGTGTCGATATGCGCCTTGTCACGACCGTTGACGGACTGGACTATACCAATACAGGTTTTCAGATTACCAGTGGAAGCAATTCCAGATCTTATGCGAGAACAACCGCCTATACGTCTCTGCACGGGGCAGGTATTATGTATAGACCAAATGTATTCAGTTCCAGTTCCGCCTATTTTATCACATTATGTCTGACAGGCATTGGGGCAACGGCGAATACGGATCGAAGAATTACGGTACAGCCATTCTGGACGACGCTGGACGGCACAGTGGTATATGGATGGTCACGGACAGTTTCAGTTCAGGAAGGAATCGCTACGATAACCAATTAAGAAATCAAGAAAACGTAATGACATTTCAATGTTGGTATCATTTACAATGCCTATGGCCAGTGTGTCATAGGCATTGCCGTATGCGGCACGCAATGCTTCGCTCTTGCTTACGTCGATGAGTACCGGAATCGGCTCCTTCATCGTCTCAGGCTTGGAATAATCCGGGAATACAATATGTGAAGTATCCTCATTTCGGGCATTTGCTTCATCCAGCTCTCTTACAACAGCCAGATCAATGTAGCAGAAATACGGTTCGTACTGTGACAGATGTTCATCGCTTAACACTTCCGTCAGATCCCGGAAGAGATCCTTGTATGCCAGGTCGATCATGGAGTTTAAATCAGCGGTTATCAGATCCAGATCACCGATGGTACTACGGGCAAGGATCACCTGCATGGTCTGGTAGTTGGAAGCGATGATCCTGGAGGGCTCAGCGGCGGTATAGTGCAGCGAGGTATCGAGATATACATCATATTTGGCCGTACTGATATGCTGTTCTGTCAGAAAGGCGCTGACAAGTTCTTCGGAAGGATCTTCAAAGTCCTCGGAGTAGGAGTTGAGAAGGATTCCGTTCAGGAGCGTCTCCGGCTTTGTCACGAGACTGTAGATGTAATTTGCAACAAATGCAATGACAATGAGTGCAAGAAACACATGCCATTTATGAT
>CAKSAI010000480.1 GCA_934434905.1 uncultured Lachnospiraceae bacterium
CCTTCATAAATGGCAACCTTACCCTCGTTCCACAACGGCTCATAATCGGTTGTCTGGTATCCATCCTGAAGAATCGGGCTCGTAGACGAAGCATACTTACGCTTCACCTGTTTCCAGATATCCAGCGCATAGGTGTGCTTCGTCGCGTCATAGAGCCCCTCCTTCACGGCTCTTACACGCTCCTGCATATCCTGTCGGCCGTCTCCGTTATAATCAAAAGCATCCAGCATATACTGCGCATATACCGGTCCCAGTGAAAACTGCGTATCCCAGCACTGAAGATCCGAATTCGTATTGACCGCATGCGGCGCAAAGGGAATATACCCGGCCTTGCCGATCACCTCACAGACCTTAAACATTTCCTCCCAGGTCTGCGGTACTTCCAGATTCAATTCCTTAAAAATCTCCTTATTATAGAAATAAGCGGTTGGTGAACCGCAGTCCATCATATACGGAACACCCATAACTTCACTGTTTGTGTTGATCACGGAAGCGTTGGAGAAAACATAGGACGGATAGATGTCAGCCCAGCGTTTACTTCCGGCCTCGCCTTCCTTGATATATTCGTTCGGCTTCTCCAGCTCATCCGAAATATTCATAAACCAACCGTTGTCACCGAACAATGCAACCGAGAGATTGCAGGCGATATCCATCTGTGTACCTGCCGCAAGTCTGGGAAGCATCCACTGGTTCAGACTTGCCACATAATCGCCGCCCGTTGTGGGAAATGATTTATCCAGCTCCACCGTTACATTCGGATGCAGCTTCTCGAACTTCTCAATCAGCTTCCTCGTAGAATTAAACACCGTAGGAGCATCCTCCGTAGGCTCCTCATTATCGCTTGGCCCATATTCTCCCAGATTGACAATGATTGTTACCGGCTTGCCGTCATTGATAAGCGGTACATTGGCGTTTTCTGTTCCGTCACCCGATCCTCCCCCATCACCTGTCGGTTTGGAACCGGAACAGCCCGATAAGGCGGATACCAGAATCATCATCGCCAAAAAAGCTGCTGTTATTTTACGTATTTTCCTCACAATGTCCCTCCTTTTCATTCTTCCCTGTCATCTTTGCCTGTATGTTCCATATTTGTTTCATCTTTCCCCTTTCTCTGCTTCACAATAACAAATGCCACGGCGCCTCCGGCAGCAAGGAGAACCACAACCACAATACCGATAATCAAGCCTGTATGATTCTTTTCTGCTTTTTTTCCGTTATCTGTTTCGTCCTTCTTTGTGTCGTCCTTTTTATCATCCTTCTTATTGTCCGCAGATGTATTGTTCTTTGCATCTTCCGCCTTTTCCTCCGCGATCACATATGTACCGAAATCGGAAACCTCTGCACTGACCGTCTTTCCTGCTGCGTCCGTCTGTGCGGAAATCTCTTTTATCTTGCCCTCTTCCGTAACCAGACATAAAACGATCTTGCTGATATCGTATTTCTCAGGAACGCTGAAGGTAACCTTTAATGTTCCATTCGGCGTAACCGCTGCATCCTCTTTCTGGGCTGTAATGTTATAAACGATATATTTATCTGCAAGGGTTTCCAGGTTCTTCTTCACATCATCCCGCAACTCTGTTTCTTTGACTTCCGCAATATGAACGGTTGTATTTTCAGGCAGTACACCTGAAACAGCTTCCACCTTCACAGCCGCCGTTTCACCCACAACGCTCAGCTCACCTGTCGTTCCCGGCGCATCCGTTGTCCCCGGTGTCTCCGTTGTCCCCGGTGTGCTTGGCGTACCCGGTGTACTTGGCGTGCCCGGTGTCTCCGTTGTTCCCGGTGTCTCTGTCGTACCGGGTGTACTTGGGGTACTGGGCGTACTTGGGGTTACCGCTTTTCCATTGATCTTGCTGATCCGCCATTCGATCTGCTGCGAAGAATCCTTACTGGACACTCCCATATAGAAGTACACGCTTCCCTGCTCCATCAATCGGGTAAACGCCGGTGTGAAGTCACTGCCGCCATAGCTTTCCGCATCAAAGGTCACGCCGTTGACAATATAATCATAACGGTCGTCCGAACCCTTTCGTACCTCCACCGTAAAAGTGCCCTGCATATCCTGCTGTACTTCCATTGCCGCCCTTGATGCATGGCCCCAGTTATTGGTGAGCATATTGATTTCAAAGGCCGTATGTGTCTGCATAGGACGGATCAATGTGACGATTCCCTGTGCCTCACCGGCTTTGTTTACATTAAAATATTTGTCCGATTTATTGAGCAGGCAGAG
>CAKSAI010000481.1 GCA_934434905.1 uncultured Lachnospiraceae bacterium
CAAAGAAAGTGTAGTATATCAGGGACCTGCATATGAAGATACCATATGGGGAGTGGTACAATTTCCGGAGATAGTGAATCGGGCGGATGGGACCTTGGCGATCAAAATCCATGTTGGCGATGATGTATGGACAGATTTTGGAAAAGACAAGGATGTGTGGTGCGTTTCGAGGGATAATGGAGTTACATGGGAAAGGGCAGACATTTCCGTAAAATCAGAAGTAGGTTATCTCCTTCCAAATGGTGACAGGATCTTCTTTCCGCTGCGCACAGGTATTTCTGTAAAAACTTCAGAGCTGAGAGAGGCCAGGATCACAACGCAGATATTGCCTGGTGACAAGGTGACGAAAGAAGAGGATGGAAGCTGGCCTCTTCCGATCTTTATGTATCGGGATATCTGGGGGCGGGCACAATATATTTATGATTTTGACACGCTTCCGGATGAATATTCGAAGAAAGAATGGATTGGATACCGGATTAAGAAGGGAGAAACCCGGGCGGTAGAGGAGCATGTGAGGCTTATTCATCCGAATATGTCCTCCTGGGGAATGGACACATTTGGAGACTTTTCCATGATGCCGCCTTGCCCATATGGACGTGGAGTACGGATCGATAAGGAGGGAAACATCTGGATTACTTCCTATACGGGGCCGCACCTGAATCCTTACACACGAGGAGTTGACATATTCAGCGCAGCAACGCTTTATAAATCCACAGATAACGGCCATTCTTTTGCACTTGCCGGATATATCCCGTTCAAACCGGATACTACAAAACATCCAACGTCTTATCTTGGAAAGGGGTTTAATGAAGCCGCACTTGAGATTATGGATGACGGTTCCATGATCGTTCTGCTTCGTACAACAGACGTGACTATGGGTGGTCCTGAGTGGAACACTATGTATTATGCCCGCTCTACAGATGGGGGAAAGACATTCTCTGAACCGGAGGAATTTGACAAGATCGGAGTCTTCCCGAATTTGCTCAAATTAGATTGCGGAGTGACGTTGGCTGCTTATGGAAGGCCGGGGATCTATATCAGAGGAACAAGTGACCCGTCCGGAGTGGAATGGGAGGAGCCAATCGAGATTATGACACCGGAGGATCGGAGCTCTCTCATGAATAATCCGCCGGAGCGGCCGGACTTCCATCAGTGGGCAGGATCCTGCTGTAACGTGGATTTGAAGCCGATTGATAAGAATCATGCGATTCTTGCGTATTCAGATTTCTACTACCCGGATCAGTCGGGAAGAACGGATAAAAAGCTGAAGACCATTCTTACACGTATTATAACTGTAGAATAAATAAATGCAAAAGCGAGTGCCGTTGCAACGTGCAACGGCACTCGCTTTTGCAGTGATCTGATTGCTTTCATCTGGTGCACCCGGCGGGTGCTCGCTAACGGGTATCGCTTCCGCTTGCCCCTTCCCGCAGCTTCTCCGGGGAATAGCCATAATACTTGCAAAAAGCAGTATAGAAGCCGGAATAGGTACTGTACCCGATCATTTCAGCAATCTGATTTAAGGGCAACGTAGAGTGCCGGATGGTCTCGTAGGCAACGCTCATTCGCTGCTCAAGGATCAGCTCCTGCAGATTGGAGTTGGTGAGGGCTAAGACCGTTCGCCCCGCTTGTCTTGGACTCAGGTTCAGAAGATAGGATATATTGTCAATGTGATTCCTGCACATGTAGTAACTCGATACATATGCATCAATCAGCCATTTCCGCAGGGCGTTAATCTGATATTGCGTCGGCGGCTGCCGTTTCGAGCTGGCCGACTGTGGAAATAACGTATTCAGGTAAGCGGCGATTTCTTCAAAGAGAATGCTTAAATAGGCCCGGATCCTGGTGGAAGAAATCGGATCCGGATGGTACTCCTCTGATTCAAAAATTTTCTCAATGCAATGATGTATCTCGCTGTTCTGAAAGATTAATTCCCGGTCAACGCTTCCAAACAGAGATTCATAAAAGGAAGGCTGTTTCATCTGGTTTTCCATTTCTGCTGAAGGTGGAATAATGGAGAAATTGATGCAGTAGCAGCCAAATAAGCTGGGGTGCGTACAGCTCTTATGCAGCATGTGCGGCGGCAGCAGCATGAGATCGCCATTGTGCAGCGTATACTTCCGACTGTTATCAACCAGACGTTCAGCGCTGTTTTCCACCATACACTGAAGCTCGAAATTATTGTGTGCATGTGTGGAATCCCAGGTTTTGAT
>CAKSAI010000482.1 GCA_934434905.1 uncultured Lachnospiraceae bacterium
AAGAGACTTGAACTCTCATGACATTGCTGTCACACGGACCTGAACCGTGCGCGTCTGCCAATTCCGCCATTCCTGCATCGTCTACAGTGCTGTTTGCCCTGCAACGAAGACTATCATAGCAGGTTTTGAGGGAGAAGTCAAGCACTTTTTTCTGTCTTTTGTCTTTTGTCATCCCTCCCAAAGAGGGGCAGCGCCCGCTGCAGCAAACGCTCCCCCCTCTCCTCCCTCTATAATATCTGAATCTGAAATGCCGTTGTCTGAGGCGGAATACTGGCCGTCTGGAAGTTGGCATGGTTGATCCGCACCAGTTGACCGGGCCGCAGCGCACGGATGCCTACACTCCGTCCATTTCGGTCGGTAATCTGCGTTCTGTCCGTAATGATAAAGCGCATCTGATCATTGATATCATTAGGATTTCCGGTAAAAATCGAGCTTCCCGGAATATCCACTGCGGTGATCCGGTCTGTAGTCACATTCACAGGCTCCTGCGCCCGTCTCTGCGTGATGATCAGAAATGCATTGGACTGGGGCGGAATGCTTCTGGTCATACGCGAGGAGAACACGGCATTGACAAACATACCTGTCCGTATGCTGCACAAACTCATATTTTGCCCGAAGGTGTTCAGGATTACTGTACTGCGGTTCACATTCAGCCGCACCTTCTGTATGGAAACCATCCGGTTTCCTTCCCGCATGGAATAAGAGATCACAAGATACCCGCTGGAAGGGCCAAAGCAGGCCACATCCTCCACCAGCGCGTTATTTGCCCGTATCACTTCTCCCTGCTGTATGATTGCTCCGCGAGGGTCATCAGCCATATCTGTCCTCTTACTGAAAATTAGTCTCTATATGATATGACGGATCAGAAAAATAGTTCTGGAAAAGAGCGATTGAACCACCGCAATATTTGTGATACTATAATGAAAGAAAGCGGACAATAATAAGGAAAGGAGTTTTCACATGCTTTGGGACACGCACATGCACACACATTTTTCAGGAGACAGCGAAGCAGATCCGAAGGATATGATCCGGGCTGCAAAAGCCCTGGGACTTTCCGGCATCTGCTTTACGGATCATCTGGATCTTGACTTTCCCGACGAACCGGAGCTTTTTCTGATGGATGTGGATCAATATATAGAAGAGATGAATACACTTGCCAGCCACGCGCAGGGTTCGCAGAGGAACGTCGGCGTTTCCGGCAGCGCACAAGGTGACACGACTAAGCCTCTGGAAATGCGCATCGGCATCGAGCTGGGGCTGCAGCCGCACCTGGCAGAAAAGCATCGGGAGCTTACGGCCAGCCATCCCTTTGATTTTGTTATCGGTTCCTCCCATGTGGTGCATGGAAAGGATCCCTATTATCCGGCTTTTTACCAAAATAAAGCGGAAGACGAAGCATATGCGGAATACTTCTTCTCCATCCTGGAAAACATTGCTGTCTTTGACGACTTTGACGTATACGGCCACCTCGATTACGTGGTGCGCTATGGCCCTAATAAAAATAAATTCTACTCTTATGAGAAATTCGCGGATATCATAGATGAGATTCTCCGTGCCCTGATTGCAAAGGGGAAAGGTATCGAACTTAACACTGCAGGCTTTAAGTACGGTCTGGGGCATCCGAACCCCACGGAGGCTGTCATAAAGCGCTACCGCGAATTGGGCGGTGAGATCATCACCATCGGCTCCGATGCTCATGCCCCGGAGCATGTCGGGTATGATTTTGCAAAAGTACCGGGGATCCTTACGGATGCCGGATTCCGATATTTTACGGTATATAAAAATAGGAAGCCGCAGTTCCTGCGGCTTCCATGATGGATCAATGCAATTGCTTTTTAAAAATATTATAATAACAATTCCATTCAAACACATCTCTTATTTCCAGATTTTTAGGCAGAATATTCCGTAATTCTGCCTTCTTATCTTCTGTCAGTTCCGGATTCAAGACATAACTCATATGATTCGCATCCAGAAATTTCTTCACTTCACAAAGTCCGATATTGACACGTTCTGCTTCCAGGCATATGTCAAAATTATATCGCGTATCTGATTCCCATGTTTCTATCTCAAATTGATTCTGCTCAATCCATTCTGTGACCACTGCCAGTGAGCCATGATTACCGGACATAGATATCAATTTTCGGATGCTGTGTGTCTGTGGAACAGTAACCCCCTTACACTCCAAAAATGCCTTCAA
>CAKSAI010000483.1 GCA_934434905.1 uncultured Lachnospiraceae bacterium
TCCTCACTCTTGGTGCCTTCGATATACATATCTTCAAATACCTCAAGCCGATATTTTGAGATTGCCTTGATCGTAGTTATTTTCATGTAATCACTGCATTTTTCGAAGATCATATGCGCCAGCTCCTCCCGTTTCAGGCTGAAACAGTCGAAAAGCTCAAAAACAATTCTGGCGGAATATCGTTTATCATTCTGTATACGCAGCAGGTACGCCGCAACATTCCGGGCATCGCCCAGCCGTGCCAGAGCCATGGCTGCATTGTAGGAGAGGGTGCAGTTTCTGCTCTCGGCCAGCTTCTGGATCTCCTCCAGATACTCATAGGCATCAAAGTCAGCCAGACGCCTGCAGGCATACCCCTTGCTGTAATTGTCCTTCTTCTGCAGAAGCCTTGCAAACAGCTGCGTCGGTTCCAATGCCTTGTATATCTCATCCACCACCGCATCTGTCCCGCCCAGAGTCTCCTCGTCTCCATATTCTGACCAGAAGCACAACTGGCCGCAGATCATCTCCAGGATACGCGTATCATCTCCGCAGAGTTTCTTTAAAGCCTCTATCTCCTGCTTTCGGCTCTCTGTCGTAGGGCTGTAAAAAATCCCTTCTACCAGATTTGCTACCCGCTCTGATGCCAACTCGTATTTTGTTTTTATTTTTTCCTGCTTCTCTGCCAACATATAAAGCCAGAGATATTCGGCTCCTAACACAAACAGGCAGATAATGATACAAAGTATCGCAATCAACTCATAGTGCACAATCGCTACCTCATTTTACTTCTTTGAGAAATATTCCTGTAACAGAGAAAAGCTGTCCTTTTCCCTGATGTTGTACGTACATGTATCCCAGGTACTCCATTTGAACACCTTATACCCCGGATCCTGTTTCTTCTCCGGAAAGATATACAGCAAGTCCTTTGTCTGTCGGTCTCCGATCATAACCGAAGTCAGGATTCCGTTGGTATTGACTGTTCCCGCCTGCTCCTTAAGCTCTCCCGGATTGTTAAGAACTACCTTCTGGGACGGATCCGTCACATTGAGCCAACTCCAGGGGATACGAATATAAATGGTGGATCCCGTCTGATAGAACTGATTCTCCCCCGTGGAAAATCCCCCGTAGTTCAACTCCGCTACCAACCGATACTCTCCTGAATAACTCTCCAGAGAAGTGTAGCCGTCCTGGCTTCTGTCATAAGATGAGATCACATAGAGGCCTGCTGTCTGTTTATCCTCAAAACGAATGACAAATTCCATTCCTGACAGGGCTGTGGGGGTATAATCGGAGGCATAGTAATATTCCCCATCATTTCTCTGATATGTGTCAAGGCCAATAAAAAGCAGTTCTGATTCCTGCTCAATTTCTGTCAGCAGTTGAACCGTCAGGTACAGGTAGCTCTCATTTGCCGACAGCGACATCTGCTGCAGCCGGTCATCGTCGGTCAGGTTGATACCGGATTGTTCCGGCTGTTTCGCCTCTACCGCCAGCACTCCGGTCATCTGGGCGGGATCCGCCACATTCTGCCATAAGCAATTATTCGCTAGCGGAACCGTATAAGGATACATGCTGTCGGAAACGGCAGACCAGTCATCATTCAGATCCGCAGCCACCACCCCGAGACTCTCTGTTTCTTCCACTGCTTTCAGTAACGCAACCAGACGCTGTCCCTGTTCCTTCTCACTCACACCGCCTGCCTCTCCGTACATGGCTACATGATTCGATACGCACACTCCGGTAACCAGCAGCTTCTCATTCAGCTTTCCACTCAGCTCCGCTACACAGCTCTTCAGATTCTCTTCTTCCGAGACCCCAGTAAAATAGTCCGAATGACCCCTGAGAACATCCGAGATTCCGGCATAGCTCACCACTGTAAAATAATAGTCCGCGGAAGTGTCTTCCTCTGCTGCAAGCTTTGACCAGTCATAGGAGTCTTCCTGTCCCAAAGACCAGCCGCAGCCTGCCATCCGCTCCGGGTCTGCCAGAATCCCCACGGGAACAGAATATCCATATTCTTCCCCATGGTATGCAGAAGCTGTATGATACAGTTCCTTCCCAAGTTTCGGATCTGCTCCGCCGTCGATGAGCACTCCCAGCAGATATTCGGATACGTCAATAAAATAAGTGGATCTGGATAGCCTGGCATTCTCTGCTGTTCCGTTTCCATGAAGCGCAGAAAGTGTTGTAGCGATCTTCTTTTTCCAC
>CAKSAI010000484.1 GCA_934434905.1 uncultured Lachnospiraceae bacterium
CAATGTGCCGGTGCCCATTCTGTGCTCTTACTACCAGGCCACCGCCGACAACCGGAACTACACCGTATATATTGACGAGAAGGCCACCTTCTCCGTCAGAAAACTCCTTATCTTACCCGTTGGCAGCAGCATAAACAATAGGAATAAGAACGGAATATAGTATCGCGGCTGCACACCATTAATAAGATTGCTTCCCACCGGCGTATATGCCAGATACATGGATCCCCAGATGAAGCATACAACCAGACCGATTATTCCAAGTCCCAAAACTCTTTTTTTCCAATCTATTTCATACTCTTTGCCCTTTCCTTTTGCGTGAACGATCAAAACAAGCATTGTAATCAACATGATTATCTCCGCATTCCCGCCATCATATTTTCCTATAATATTATAATTGAGCGTTGCATCACATCCTAAAACAAACTCTATGCTGCTCTTTGCAATTTCCTTTATGAATACTACTGCAAATGATACCGGATTATGAAGAATGTATGCTATCTGACCGGATACACTTGTATCACCGCCCCGCGGATCAGACATTCCCGGCGCCTGAATCATTACAAACAAAAGGACAAGCGCACCGCACAGCAACAGAAGGCCTCCAAAGATGCGCCTCCCTCTGCGACCTTCAAACTTATCTGCCGGCAAGAGAAGTCCCACTAATATCAACGGAATATAGATCGGCTTTCCCATGCACGCAAAGATCATAGCCAGCATAAAGATTGCAGCACTTTTCTTTTCAATCTTTTTCTCCGGCGTAAATAATTCCTTGAAAAACACTGCCATTGCCAGCATAACCAGCACATTCAGGAAGTAATCCGTATTATAGGACACCGTAAGGAAAACAGGTGTCGGAAGTAAGGCGAGAAATGCCATAAGGCTTTTACCAACGGGCACAATCTTTATGGCAAAATAAAGAGCAACTGTGTAAAACAGCAAATTAAACAATCTTGCCAATATAAACCATCTTGAAAACTCCATTCCCACTGTACGGCCTATCAGTATGCCAATTGCCGCTGGGAGACTTCTAATATTCGACAACGCAAACGCGATACCGCCGCTCTTTTCTGACCGGGTATCGATCTTGGCCGTTTCATTCTGGCGTCTCTCTGTGTTCAACCGTTCCTGATAGGAATATGTGAATGGCAATTCCAGATCCCGAAAGTCATCCGCTGCCTGTGTCCACTGTGTATCCTGTCCAATCAGGGTATAGGACAGGCGGTATGCTGTGGCAAAATGACTTTCATCATCCCAGGAATTCTTGTCATAAGGCACACCTGCAAGCATCGCTATTCCCAGCATAAGACATACCACCGATACAATACGTTCCGGATGTTCTTCGAAATTCTTAAATCCCACTGCAATAGCTGCAACGGCCATCAATATTGCAGCGACAAAAACAAAACACTGCATATGAAATGGGCAGTCATTGGTGAAGGATATCTCTTTTATACAAACTGAATCTCCAATCTCCAAAAATGTGACAACCAGTTTTTCTCCCTGTACACCGATAATTCTATCCAGAGACTGCGTCCGGCAATCTACATTCCATGCATTCTGGGTATCCAGATTTGCGTAATCTGATTGCTGTTCCGTAGACCACACTGCTTTCTGCATATTTTCCGTTTGATATTTCATATGAAAATTATATATATACCCGCCTGCCGGAAGCACAATCTGTGCATACCTTCCGGTTGATATCAATTCCCCATTTTCATAAGAAAATCCGGTCTGTTCCAATTCTTCTAATGAGAATTCTACATTTAATGCTTCCTCTGCATGTGCGCTTCTCTGGAATACAAATTTTTCCAGGCAATAAGCACACAAAATACATCCTGCTGTTATTATGATCCATTTCACGATATAAAAAAATATGCTTTTACCATGATTTTTTGCAACGTCGTTTTTCAATCCTCAATCTCTCCTTAATACATGGAAAACGGGCAAAACCCTTTTCAGACCTTGCCCTAAATTTCTTCCTTATCTTTATCTTCTATGTGTTCTCTGATCGCCTCGTGCTGTATCAGACTTCTCAGCTTATCCTCCAGTCTGGACACTTGAATCGTCATCTGGAACAAGCGGACCATAAGGATAAATATGATAAGCAAAAATACTAAATTGGCCGGAGACTGCAGCCCTATCAGGTTTGACAGACCTATAG
>CAKSAI010000485.1 GCA_934434905.1 uncultured Lachnospiraceae bacterium
GGCGCTCGATATAAGCTTTTACGGCAACTATTCGAACAGGTATCTCAACATGATCCAGAGCCAGTGGACATCAGCCTCCCTAAATATTTTTGTGCAATAGTACCGAAAGGCGCTCGATATAAGCTTTTACGGCAACTATTCGAACAGGTATCTCAACATGATCCAGAGCCAGTGGACATCAGCCTGCATCAAATCATAACGATTTGTGCGGCGTACAGGGGAAAATGGGTATAGCAAACAAAACGTCTTGCTTACGTTGTGACGGCCTTCTGTATCATCCACTCCTCCTGCGGCAGCAAACCTCCCATGTCTAACAGGATCGTCCGCGCAAGGCGGTGTCCTCAATTCCTTCGTTCTGCCTGTCCACAGTTGTGTGCCGCTGATGCTCCTACGCGGGATCGTAGTCCCCTGGTGTAACTCTTTGCGGCTACCGGCTCTGTATTTGTTGAACTTGCATTCCTGTCACCCGGCACCATTGAACTGGCGGACGCTTCCCGGTTACAGGGTTTCTTTGTCAAGCTGCCGCCGACTCCGGACGGATCATATCCATCCTCAGCTTCTGCGGATCATACTCTACACCATGTTTCAAGATGGCATAGAATACCCGGATCAGCTTGCAGCCTGCTGCGATGATGGCCTGCTTGCCTTTGAGCGGATTCTTCTGCCTGACCGCGAAGTACTCATACACCTCACGGAACTCGGCATTGTTCTGAATCATGGGCAGCATGACCTGAAACAGGATCTTCCGCAGCCTTTTTCTTCCGCGCTTGCTGATGGATGTCCTGCCTCGATGCTTACCGGAACTGTTTTCTTTCAATTCCAGGCCGGCCAGCTTCTGGATCTGCTTTGGTGAGTTGAAGCGCCGAATGTCACCCACCTCCGACAGAAAACCGGCCACTGTGATGAGCCCTACTCCCTTGATGGAGAGCAGCTTCTCAGCATGCGGCACCTTCAGCGCTTCCGCTTCCAATACCGCTGTGACCTTTTTCAGTTGTACCTCTTTTGCTCTGTAATCCTCCAGAAGCAGCTGCATTTCCATGCGGGCACATACACCGCCGTCGAGTCCGATGCTGTTCTGTGCGGCTTCTACCAGGGTCTGTGCCCTCTTCATTCCAACCGCACGCAGCTTCTTCTCCCGCCAGAGACGGTTGACGCCCTCTGCTCCCAGCTTTACCACATCCTGCGGCAGCGGCGCCGTTTCCAGCACGGTCAGTCCGCTTTCTGAGGCGAAACTCTTGTAAACTGCAAGGTACTCCGGAAAATATATCTTAAGCCAGCGCTTGATCCGGTTTGTGACGGCATTCACTTCCTTCACGATCCGCTCCCGGCTTGAGACTGCTTCCCGCAAATCTGCGTAGATGCCCTCTGGGAGATACGGATAGCTATAACGGCCATCTACTACCAGCTTTGCGATGGTTTTTGGATCTTTCTGATCCGTCTTTCTGGGGCTGTTGTCATCCAATTCCTTGATTTGCTTTACATGATACGGATTGACAAGAACCATGTTGATTTGCTGTGCTTTCAGATACCGCGCAAGGGTGAACCAGTAGTGTCCCGTGGGTTCACACCCTACGATGATCTGCTCGGCAGCGGCGATTACCTGGTTGCTTCTCAGATACTCCAGAAAGCTCTGAAAGCCTTCCTGGCTGTTGTTGAAACGAAACGCTTTCTTTGACACTTCCTGCCCGCGCCAGTTGAACGCACGCGCATAATTTGTCTCGCTGCCGATGTCCACACCGACAACTAAAGTTCTCTCTGTGACTTGTGCTATCTTGCTGTTCTGTGTATAATTCATCTTGAACCTCCGGTTTGATTGGGTTGTTACATCCTGCCAGATGCACCTCAATCTTACCGTGAGGTTCTTCTCTTTTCAATTGGCGCGTTTTACGAGTTACAGGAATGCTCCTAAAACTTTAATGTTTATCTCCATAATATGTCTTGAAAAATCCGCGACCCGGCCGTATATTCAATACAGCGAGCATCCCAAAAAGCTTCATCTTAAAGGAGGACTCCGAGCATGAGCGAACGTTTCCCCGGCGTCGACTGGTACTGCGACCGCTGCAACGCCTATCTCAGCGAGCAACCCGGCTTTGATGACCGCCACTATGTCTGGAAGTGCACCGCATGCGGGCATAAAAACAGCATTTCCTCCGACT
>CAKSAI010000486.1 GCA_934434905.1 uncultured Lachnospiraceae bacterium
TGCCGTCACGTTCCGTTATCTGAATGGGTATGCCGTTCGTATGGAGGGAGCGGAGCGGCGTTTGACGGAATGGAACTGGCGCGAGAAGCTGCGCCTTACTGGCGAACCCGCGAAATACTATCAGGCACCTTTCCGAATGCTGGTTCAGAAAAAATATAATAATTTTATTGCGGTAGGACGTATGCTCAATGCCGATGACATGGGCTTTGGCGCGCTTCGGGTGATGGTTAATCTGAACCAGCTCGGAGAGGCGGCGGGAGTGGCAGCGTATTTGTCCGTCAATAGCTCAAAACCGGTAAAGCAGCTTGACGGAACTGAGGTAAGAAAACTTCTGATACGGGGTGGATCGGCACTGTAACGGGAATCAGAACAAAAATATTGAAAAAATATTTTCTAACCTCTTGACGCAAGTCTCCAAAAGTGCTACTATACAATAGTATGCCGCACAGCGGGGTTATAAGTCTGCATAAGCAGCACCGAAGCTGGCGAGTAATGATAATAGGAGGTGCCATATGTACGCAATTATAGCAACAGGTGGTAAGCAGTACAAAGTATCCGAAGGCGATATCATTACCATTGAGAAGCTTGGTGTGGAAGCTGGCGATAAGGTTACTTTTGATGACGTGTTAGCTGTCAGTGACGGTTCTTTAAAGGTTGGAGCTGATGTCGCAGACGCAACAGTGGAAGCTTCTGTCGTGAAGAACGGCCGGGGCAAGAAGGTCATCGTTTACAAGTACAAGAGGAAATCCGGCTACCACAAGAAGAACGGCCACAGACAGTCGTTTACCCAGGTTAAGATTGATAAGATTAATGGTTAATCGACAGGAAATGTTATGATCTATGTAACGTTTTATGAGAACCGGAATCAGGAATATACCGCATTCAACTGTATCGGACATGCCGAGTACGGAGAATATGGCGAAGATATCATCTGCGCCGCAGTTTCCGCACTGGTGACCAATACAGTGAATTCCATCGAGATCCTTGTGAAGGATGACTATCGGGTTACCACGAATGAGGAGGAGGGTCTTCTGGACTTTGCTCTGAAGGAAGGGTATCGGAAGGAATCGGTGTTGCTGCTCCGGTCGCTGGTATTAGGCTTGCAGGAAATACAGCGGGTCTATGGAAATGAATTTATTTCACTGAATTTTAAGGAGGTGTAAGAGAATGTTGAATATGAACCTTCAATTTTTTGCTCATAAGAAGGGAGTTGGATCTACCAAGAACGGCAGAGATTCCGAGTCCAAGCGTTTAGGAGCGAAGAGAGCTGACGGACAGTTCGTTAAGGCTGGAAATATTTTATATCGGCAGCGTGGAACCAAGATTCATCCGGGTATCAACGTTGGTATCGGCGGAGATGACACGTTATTCGCATTGGTTGACGGCGTATTGAGATTTGAAAGAAAAGGAAGAGACAAGAAGCAGGCTTCCGTATATCCAGTAGCAAGCAACGAATAAGACGACTGAGAGACTCGGCTGTGAAAGGCCGGGTTTCTTTCATTATTAAATGAGGTAAATCATGTTTGCAGACAGTGCAAGAATCATTATTAAGTCCGGGAAGGGCGGAGACGGCCATGTCTCCTTCCGCCGGGAGAAGTATGTGCCGGACGGCGGCCCGGACGGCGGAGACGGCGGGAAGGGCGGAGATATCATCTTCCAGGTAGACGAGGGTTTAAACACCCTGACAGATTTCCGTCACCGCCGGAAGTATGCCGCGGAGAACGGCGAGGAAGGCGGAAAGCGCAACTGCCATGGAAAGAATGGTGCGGATCTTATCATTAAGGTTCCCGCCGGAACGATTATACGGGAAGCGGAGACGGACAAGGTCATTGCTGATATGTCCGGTGAAAATACAAGACAGATCATATTAAAGGGCGGCAGAGGCGGCCAGGGAAATCAGCATTACGCGACCTCTACCATGCAGGCGCCCAAGTATGCACAGCCGGGACAGCCGGCCATGGAGCTTGAAGTGCGCCTGGAGCTTAAGGTCATCGCGGATGTAGGTCTGGTTGGCTTTCCGAATGTCGGAAAATCCACCTTTTTATCCAGGGTTACCAATGCACGCCCCAAGATTGCAAATTATCATTTTACCACGCTGAACCCGAATCTCGGTGTGGTGGACTTATCGGATGGACAGGGCTTTGTGATTGCGG
>CAKSAI010000487.1 GCA_934434905.1 uncultured Lachnospiraceae bacterium
GGTGTATTTCTGGCGGATGGGCTGGAGGAAATCGAAGGATTGACGGTGGTGGATATATTAAGACGGGCAGGCGTGGAGGTCGTGACGATCTCTGTTTCCGGTAAAAAAGAAGTGACCGGAGCCCACCAGATCACGATTCTTGCAGACGAATTATTTGAGCAGGTGGATTTCACAAAGCTTCATGGCGTGGTGCTGCCGGGCGGCATGCCGGGAACACTGAATCTGAGGAAGCATGAGGGCGTGAACCGAGTCCTGCATCAGTTTGACGAGGAAGGAAAGCTGGTAGCTGCCATCTGTGCGGCGCCCAGTGTGCTGGGGCAGGCAGGACTGTTAAAAGGAAGAAAGGCCACCTGTTATCCGGGCTTTGAAGAGAAGCTGACCGGAGCGGTCACCTCCACGGAGCTGGTGGTGCGGGATGGAAATATCATCACCAGCCGGGGCATGGGGACAGCGATCCCGTTTGCACTTTCGCTGACAGCCTATTTTCAGGGACAGGAGAAAGCGGAGGAGATAGGGGCGTCGATCATATGGCAGTAGAGGAGAGACAGTATAAAGTGCCCTGCATTTTTCAAAAATTGCAGAATAGATCTATTCAGATAGATGTTCCGGGCTCCAAGAGTATTACCAATCGGGCGCTTCTTCTGGCAACGCTGGCGGAAGGGAAGAGTGTGCTTTTTGGTACGCTGTTTTCTGACGATTCCAGACATTTCCTGAAATGTATCCAGGAGCTTGGATTCGAGACGTGTGTGGATGAAGAGCGCAAGGTGATAGAGGTGACGGGGCTTGGCGGGGCTGTGCCGAAGGCGGAAGCTTCCATCTATGTGGGGAGCGCCGGGACTGCGGCGCGGTTCCTAAGTGCATATCTGGGTGTGTCCCATGGAACGTATCATCTGGACGCTTCCGAGCAGATGCGAAGGCGCCCCATGGCTCCGCTGCTTCATAGCTTGCGTTCGCTGGGCTGTGAGGTGAGCTGTGAGAATAACGAGGGATTTTTTCCGTTTACACTTAGATCAGACGGATTTAAGACCGATGATATCACAGTAGATATCGACAGCAGCAGTCAGTTTCTGAGTGCACTTCTGATCGCTGCGGCCCTGGCGGATAAGGATATGAAGATACGGCTTCGCGGCAGTCACGGGATGGCATACATCCGTATGACGGAGAAGATGATGGAGCAGTTCGGTGTAGGGGTGGAGCAAAAGCAATCATGCCTGGCGGACTTGCAATACGATGAAGCAGGAGATGCCGTCTATCGCAACCAGGTGCAGGCTCCTGGCTTATATTATCAGGTCCCGGCCGGACAAAAATATCAGGCACGTACTTATCAGATCGAGCCGGATGTGTCGGCAGCCTGCTACTTCTATGCGATGGCTCCGTTGCTTGGAATCTCGGTGCAGGTGAAGCACGTACACTTTGACTCCCTTCAGGGCGATGTAGCATTCCTGCGTGTTCTGGAGCAGATGGGATGTCGTGTGGAGAAGCAGGCAGATGGAATTCTCGTCAGCGGGAATCCCGACGGCACCTATCATGGCGTGGAGGCCGATCTTGCTTCCTTTTCCGACCAGGCGATCACGTTGGCAGCACTGGCTCCCTTTGCGGACAGTCCTACTGTCATCAAGGGGATTGGCCATATCCGCCTGCAGGAGAGTGACCGGATGGCGGCCATTGTGACGGAGCTTGGGAAGCTGGGAATCGTCTGTGAGATGGGAGAAGATGACATCAAGATCTATCCGGGAGCTCCAGGCTCCGGTCTGGTAGATACCTATGAGGATCATCGGATGGCTATGGGCTTTTCCCTGATCGGTCTCAGGGCGGAAGGGATCGTCATCGATAATCCCGCCTGCTGCCGGAAAACCTTTGAAAATTATTTTGAGACATTGGAGGCTGTTGTTGGTAAGCTGCTGACAAAATGACGAATTCGCCGACAGAATCCATAGGATCATCGACGTGTTAGTATTCGAAGAGTGGAATAGACGCCGGAGAGCCTGCCAGTTCGCGCTGGTGCTCCAAATGCTGTGCCGACAGAAACTAAGCCTCCAAAAACCGAAAATATCAGCCGCGGGCAACTCGAAAAATAGGCCTGATGCCTATTT
>CAKSAI010000488.1 GCA_934434905.1 uncultured Lachnospiraceae bacterium
CTGGAGATCCATACAAAGAATCCCTTTGACGTGATGATGAAGATTAAGAATGCAGGTGCCATTTTCATCGGGGAATATTCCAGTGAACCGCTGGGAGATTATTTCGCAGGACCTAACCACGTGCTGCCAACCAACGGGACAGCTAAGTTTTTCTCGCCTCTTGGCGTGGATGATTTCATTAAGAAATCCAGCATTATATCCTATTCCAGAGAGGCATTGGAGCCGATACACAGAGATATTATGCAATTTGCCAAATGTGAACAGTTGACAGCACACGCAAATTCCATTAAAGTAAGGTTTGAAGATAAGTAAAGGAAGGTGACTACCCTTGGCAGAGCGAAAAGCACATGTAAACCGCAAAACAAAGGAGACGGATATCCGGCTGTTCCTGAATCTGGACGGCTCCGGCCAGTCCCAGATCCATACGGGCATCGGATTCTTCGATCATATGCTGGACGGCTTCGCACGTCATGGCCTGTTTGACCTGCAGGTGACAGCGGAAGGCGATCTGATCGTGGATACGCATCACACCATTGAAGACACCGGAATCGTCCTGGGAACGGCCATCGGCCGGGCCGTGGGAGATAAGAAGGGCATGAAGCGCTACGGAAGCTGTATCCTGCCCATGGATGAGACGCTGGCATTGTGCGCCATTGACCTTTGCGGACGTCCGTATCTCTCCTTTGAGGCGGATTTTCCCACCGAGAAGATCGGATATATGGATACGGAGATGGTTCGTGAATTCTTCTATGCCGTCTCCTACAGCGCAGGCATGAATCTTCACATGAAGATCCTGTCCGGCGGCAACAGCCACCACATGGCGGAAGCGTTGTTTAAGGCTTTTGCAAGGGCCTTGGATCAGGCGACGATCCTAGATCCGAGAATTGTGGATGTACTTTCTACGAAGGGTAGTTTATAGGTGAATCGAATGGAACATAAGAATTTGATCGCATCGATCTATATCCGGAATGGCCAGGCCATGACCGGTTTTGACTGTCAGGAATGCGCGGTGGATATCCAGCAGCTGGCAAGACTCTATAATGACAGCGGCATTGACAAGCTGCTGATCTTCGACCTGTCACAGGATGATGCGGAGCATGACCGGAATATCCATGCTATCAAGGAGCTGTGCAGGATCATTGAGATTCCGGTCTGCGTCGGAGGCAATATCAACCGTCTGGAGGATATCAAGAAGCTGCTGTATGCGGGCTGTCGTCAGGTTATGCTGAATGGCTCAAAGCCCACGACGATCCAACTGGCGGAGGAGGGCTGTCAGCGTTTTGGACGCGAGAAGATCGCGCTTACCCTGCAGAACGTGGATATTTTATTCAAGCACCCGGAGACGATGAAGGCCAATGTATCCGAACTGTATATCTTAAATCCGAAGATCGTGGATACCGTGGCAAACGTGACGGATATTCCCTGCGCGGTGGTGCAGGATGAGTTTGAACTGGAACGATGGACACAGCTTTTAGAGGCCTCCTATGTCTGCGGTATTTTCGGCGCATGCCTGAATGATCCGGACACCGATATCATGGATCTTAAGAAAAAGCTGGCGTCGAATGGTGCGTCTGTGGAGACCTTCGCCTCTGCCCTTGAATTTGACAGCTTTAAGCTGAATTCAGACGGCCTGATCCCGGTGATCGTCCAGGATTATCAGACGCTTGAGGTACTTATGCTGGCATACATGAACCGGGAGGCCTTTGAGAACACCATCGCCTCCGGGAAGATGACATATTTCAGCCGGAGCCGGAAGCAGCTCTGGGTGAAGGGCGAGACCTCCGGCCATTATCAATATGTGAAGTCCTTGACCTTGGACTGTGACAACGATACGATCCTTGCCAGGGTCTCCCAGGTGGGCGTGGCTTGTCATACCGGTGCGCCAAGCTGCTTTTTTCAGGAATTGATGAAAAAAGAGTATGAGGTGAAGAATCCGCTGAAGGTCCTGGAGAATGTCTATGACGTCATCGCCGACCGCAAGGTGAATCCCAAGGAGGGTTCTTATACCAACTACCTCTTTGACAAGGGCATCGATAAGATCTTGAAAAAGGTGGGAGAGGAAGCCACGGAGATCGTCATTGCCGCCAAGAAT
>CAKSAI010000489.1 GCA_934434905.1 uncultured Lachnospiraceae bacterium
AAGCTACACAATTAAAAATGAAGAGGGACTGCACGCAAGACCGGCTTCGGACTTCTGCAAGACAGCGAACCGTTTTAAGAGCAAAATCAAGCTCTTAAAGGACGGTGATGAGTACGAGGCAAAGAGTATTCTGATGGTACTGTGCGCCGGCGCGGCGTGCGGCGACACGATTGAGATTACTGCGGAGGGCGAGGACGAGCAGGAGGCAATTGACGCGCTCTGCGAGATGCTCGAGTCGGTATGACGGACGCGCCGACAGGTTCGGCGCAGAAACGGAGATGTGCTCTGAGGATATTTAAAGGAATTGCCGGCGCGCCGGGGATTTCGGCGGCTGGCGTGGTATGGTTTGACAAGACCGGGCGCAGGGACGGAAATATAAGCATAGACGAGGCGCTCGAAATTGCGCGGGAAAAGGTTGCGGCTTTGGCGAAAAAGGCTGCAGCGGAGCTCGGCGATGAGGCGGCAAAAATTTTTGAGGCATATGATATGCTGCTCTCCGACCCGATGCTGACCGAGCCGATCAAGGCTGCGGCGGACGGCGGAGTGCCGGGCGAGGAGGCGGTCAGGGACACCTGCTCACAGATGGCGAAAATCCTGGAGGCGAAGGACAACGAGTACCTGCGCCAGAGAGCCGAGGACATCAGGTACGTTGGGGAAATCCTGGTTGATGCGCTCGGCGGAGGCGGGGATTTCGACTTCCCGCAGGACGGGAAAAAATACATTCTTGCGGCGGCGGAGCTGTCGCCGACGGACACGCTGGCGCTTGATGTGACGCGGCTTGCGGGGCTCATATGCGAGCGCGGCGGTGCGACCTCGCACACGGTTATCCTGGCAAAATCGCTCGGCATACCGGCGGTGGTCGGCGCGAAGGGCGTGCGCGATGCCGGCGGCGTGCGGGGGGCGTATCTTGACGGCTACACCGGGACGCTCATCGCGGACGCCGAGGGCGAGGAAAAGAAAAAATACGAACGACTGCTGTGCGAGGAAAGGGCGATGGCGGAGCAGCTTTGCGAGATACAGAAAAAGGACGCATATACAAAGGACGGCGAGCGGATTGCGGTTGCGGTGAACATCGGCAAGCCGGCGGATCTGAAGGATGCGGACGGCATCAGTTATGACGGCGTCGGGCTATTCCGGTCGGAATTTCTGTACAGCGAGGCAAAGTCAAAGCCAACGAAGGACAAGCAGATTGCGGCGTATAAAAAGGCGATGGATATTGCCGCGCCAGTCAGAACGCTCGACATCGGCGGCGACAAGCGGCTCGATTACCTCGATATGCCGGAGGAGGAAAATCCGTTCCTTGGCAAGCGCGGGATAAGGCTGTGCCTGGATAACCGCGGGCTTTTCGAGGAGCAGCTCGAGACGATACTGATTGCCGGTGCGGGCAGGGAAGTGAAAATTATGCTTCCGATGGTGACGGCGGTTGGCGAGATTGAGCAGGCGCGGGAAATTCTTAACGGCGTCCGGGCAAGGCTCGAGGCGGAAGGCAAGCAGTTTTGCGAGCGGGTGCTGCTCGGGATTATGATTGAAACGCCGGCGAGCGCGGTTATGGCTGAGGTCTTTGCAAGACATTGCGACTTTTTCAGCATCGGCACGAACGACTTGGTGCAGTATATGACCGCGGCGGATCGCGGAAATGCAGCTGTGTCGGCGCTATACAATCCGATGAACCCGGCAGTGCTGCGGGTTATAAATCACACCATATCGGCGGGAGCGGCTGCCGGAATTGAGGTCAGCGTCTGCGGCGATATGGCGGCAAATACGGAGTTTTGTGAGCTGCTGCTCGGAATGGGACTCAAAAAATTCAGCGTTCCGCTGCCTATGGTGGGCAGAATTAAGCATAAAATTTCGACGGTCGATATAAAGACCGCGAAGATAACCGCCGAAAAAGCTTTGGCGGCGGGGGATGAAAATGAGGTCAAAAAAATACTGGAGGGAGAGTGAGAGAGATGAATGTATCGGAGGTTCTGGACAGAAACAAGGTGGCACTGGAGCTGGTTGCAAAGGACAAGGAGGAGGTTATTGCGAAGATGACCGACCTTCTGTGCAAAAGCGGGGTGCTGACCGACAAGCAGGCTTTTATGAGCG
>CAKSAI010000490.1 GCA_934434905.1 uncultured Lachnospiraceae bacterium
GCTTCAATGAGATTACCCAGAAGGCTGTGAAGGAGTCTCTGAAGAAGCCAAGAGATATCGATATGGATCTGGTGAATGCGCAGCAGGCCCGCCGTATGCTGGACCGCATGGTGGGATATCGGATCAGTCCGCTTCTGTGGGCCAAGGTGAAGCGGGGCTTAAGCGCCGGGCGTGTCCAGTCGGTAGCCCTGCGCATCATCTGTGACCGTGAGGACGAGATCAATGCCTTTATCCCGGAGGAATACTGGAGCCTGGAGGTGAAGCTGGCTATCGCCGGAGAGAAGAAGCTTCTGACTGCCAGGTATTACGGCGATGAGAGCGGCAAGAAGGAGATCCGCTCCAGACAGGAACTGGATGCGATCACCGCAAACCTGAAGGGAGCAGATTATCAGGTGCTGGAAGTAAAGCGGGGAGAGCGGGCGAAGAAGGCACCGCTGCCCTTTATCACCAGTACACTGCAGCAGGAGGCAGCCAAGACCCTGAATTTCTCCACACAGAAGACCATGCGGCTGGCGCAGCAGCTCTATGAGGGCGTGGATATCAAGGGACAGGGTACGGTAGGTCTTATCACATACTTAAGAACAGATTCCGTCCGTATCTCTGAAGAGGCAGATGCGGCTGCACGCAGTTATATTCGTGAGAATTACGGCGAGAGATATGTCTCTACCGAGGAAAATGTCAAGAAAGGAAACAGCCGGATCCAGGATGCCCATGAGGCGATCCGGCCCTCCGACATCGCCAGAACTCCGGTTCTGGTGAAGGATTCCTTAAGCCGTGACCAATTCCGGCTGTATCAGTTGATCTGGAATCGCTTTGCTGCAAGCCGTATGAGCCAGGCCTTGTACGAGACTACCGCCATTACCATCGGTGCAGCAGACAGTCGGTTCCACGTGGCGGCATCCAAGCTGGTCTTTGAAGGCTTTATGTCTGTATATACCACCGATGAGGACGAGAAGAGCGATAACAACGTGCTGCTGAATGCTGTTGATACCAACACGAAGCTTTCCTTCCGGGAACTGGACGAGAAGCAGCATTTTACCCAGCCGCCGGCGCATTTCACCGAGGCATCTCTTGTCAAGACATTAGAGGAGCTTGGAATCGGACGTCCCAGTACCTATGCGCCTACCATCACCACCATATTGGCACGCAGGTATGTAGCGAAGGAGAACAAGAATCTCTATGTGACGGAGCTTGGTGAGGTGGTGAACTCCATCATGAAGGATGCCTTTCCAACTATAGTGGATGAGAGCTTTACCGCCAATATGGAGTCGCTGTTAGACAAGGTGGAAGAAGGAACGGTGAGCTGGAAGGCTATTGTGAAGAATTTTTACCCGGATCTGGAACAGGCGGTACAGGAAGCGGAGAAGGATCTTGAGAAGGTGAAGATTGAGGACGAAGTCACAGATCAGGTCTGCGAGATGTGCGGACGCAATATGGTGATTAAGTACGGGCCTCACGGACGTTTCCTGGCCTGCCCCGGTTTCCCGGAGTGCAAGAATACCAAGCCTTATCTGGAGAAGATCGGCGTTCCGTGCCCCAAGTGCGGCAAGGAGCTTGTCCTAAAGAAGACCAAAAAAGGCAGAAAATATTATGGCTGCGAGGATAATCCCAACTGTGATTTCATGTCCTGGCAGAAACCTTCCACCACAAAATGCCCAAAATGCGGCGGATATATGGTGGAGAAGGGGAATAAGCTGGTGTGTGCGGACACGAGTTGTGGATTTGTGGAAGAAATGAAGAAGTAATAGTACAACAGTTCAAACCTGTTTCGGGTTGGCTGAACTATTATATGAAAATTCGTTGAATATTTCGAAATTTTGTGCTAAAATCAAAAGAAACGGCAAAAGAAAAGATTTATTTCTTAGGGAGGTATAAAATGAGCGTTCAGTTATTGGATAAGACCAGAAAGATTAACAAGCTACTTCACAACAACAACTCCTCCAAGGTAGTATTCAATGATTTTTGTGAAGTGCTGTCAAGCGTACTGGATTCCAATGTGCTGGTACTCAGCAAGAAGGGAAAGGTGCTGGGCGTTGGCACAGATCCGAAGATTCCGGAACTTTCGGAAATGCTGACCGATGAAGT
>CAKSAI010000491.1 GCA_934434905.1 uncultured Lachnospiraceae bacterium
GAGAAATACAGCCCCACATTCATGGAAGTATCTATGGTGCTGTATACATCCATGGTGAATTCCGGCATCTGCGTGATATCATCATAATTGAATCCCAAAAGGGATGATTCAAACGGAAAATACGCATATGGCTCCGTCATAACTGCATTGGAGGGGGAAAGCTTTAAGGAACGCTTTCCCTCCTTTACATATTCCGCTGTCTCATTTGGTTCGATTTTGCCGAATTGCTGGGCCATGCGCACAGTTGCCGTACCTTTTTCAAAATTATACAGCGTAACGGTTTCTTCCTGTGGGATTTCTGACTTTTCTTCCTTGGCACACCCTGTCAGACTTCCGACAAGCAGGCATATTACACACAGCAAACAAGATATCATTCTTTGTCTTCTTCTCATATCACACCTCGTACAGTTTAATTTCGCCAAGACCGATCCATGTCCCATCCTCCAGCATGATCGATATTTCTGTTACGGATTTATTTCTTGTCCAGTTCACAGTCGTGAAGAAATCAAGGTCGATCTGATTCATGCCGGCTTCCAATGTACCGCTTTGGGCTGCCACCTTTCCGAACCCGGAATAGGTAACATAGATGGTATACGCGGTTTCTTTTTCTGCATACAGTTTCATCAGATAATGCGCTGTTTTCTCGTTGATCTGCTGCAGACTCTCGTGCGTTGTGACAATCTGCCATTTGCCGCCTGACGCGTTTGTTGTTACTCTGTAATAACTCTCGTCCTGCTGTCTTGCGGAAATATCACCGGTCACATTTTCCTCGTTGAAGGTGTCGCTTGGCCATGCAGCCTGTTTGCCACCCAGATAAATCCGAATTACGGATTTGGTATCATCCTTTTGCGCACTCAGCTTCAGATAGTTACTGCTCTCCGTCAGGGATTTTACTACGATATACTGTCCGTCCTGTGCGGTAAGCTTCGTGTCGTCCGAATATAACTCGGTGCCTTCCGCCGCGCTTATCGTAAAGCTGTATTGTTCACCGGAGGCAGCGTCTTCCTTTCGGATACTATTGATCGTCAGTTGGGCCGGAGACTGCATTGCCTCCACCGACTGCAGTAAAATCTCTCTCGCTGCTTCGTATTCTGCAGAATCGCCCACAATGGAGGATTCCTTGTAGATGCTTTCCGTAATCTGGTGAATCAGATCTGAGGCGTCTTTTCCCAGTGCTGCATATCCTTCCTTCAGAATCCGGATCAGCTCGTAGTCCTCGTAGCCATCCCGGATAGCATCTAACCGGATACTTGCCACCGGTCCGTCCACACCGTACTGTTTTCCCGGATAGATAATGGCACCTTCTCCGTTGGCTCCGGAGCCTCTGTGTGCCACATCGTAGGCATTTTCCAGATTCTGTCCGGTTTCATCCATATGATAATTAACTGCCCAGTAGAGATTCCCGACAATATCGTATTCTGCCATCATCCACTCGAAGGCAATGGTGCTGGTCATGGTATCGTCAATATGATAACTGGGGTACGGATACCGCGGTTCATTGCAACTGTACCACCAAAGCTCCCGGCCATTCCGGTAGGTAGCTCTCTCCTCTTCTGAACCGTAGGCATCCGGCTTTGCGCATATGCTGACATCCGTTCCTTCATAGGTGAACAGACTGCCGTCTGTGTTTTTAATCGGATCAAGATTACGATGGGAATTCCCGTACGCATCGGTGTTATAGTCCGTTACAACATCAGGAATATTACGGATATCTGCCAACAGTTGATCTGCAAATGCTCCGGTGAAGGACGGATCCGCTTTTAGATCAGCAATTGCTTTCTCAATCGCAAGATCAAATGCCTTTATACTTGCAGCCACCTGTCCGTCCGGGTAAACTGCAAAGAACGGTTCGTCGATTCGCCAGTTATAAAAAGCTGCCTTTTTCAGAAGATCATAATTGCTCTCCAAACTCTTTTTCGCCAATGCGACAATACGCTCTGCCATGAATTCATAATCGAACACATCAAGACCATCCAGATACTGCGAGCCGCCCCCTGTAGGCAGGCCGATCGTTGTCATCCCCTTCTGGCAGTATGCATATGCTCTTTCGGCAAATTCCTCCGCACTGGTAGAATCTGTTACTA
>CAKSAI010000492.1 GCA_934434905.1 uncultured Lachnospiraceae bacterium
CAACCGGAGCCTGGACCTGGACAGGCTGATCGAGGTCTCCATTATGAAACCGGACAACATGACGCGGTGGCCGACAAAGAGTTAGGAAAAGCGAAAAGACAGCTATGAATGAAAAAATTTCTTCATAGCTGTTTTTTTACTTGCTTTTTTACAGGTTTGGGGTTAAAATAGGATTACAAGTGGAGGAAAGTGGTAGAAAAGGGTTCAAAGTGGAGGAATTCGAGAAAAAGAACCCTGTTTCGGAAGAAGGTGATACGTATGTTCATGGGAGAATACAATCACACCGTTGATGCAAAGGGCAGACTGATAGTTCCCGCCAAGTTCAGAGATCTTCTGGGCGATGAATTCGTGGTGACAAAGGGACTGGATGGATGTCTGTTTGTGTATCCTTCTGATGAATGGAAGAGCATCGAAGAGAAGTTCCGAAGCGTATCACAATTCTCCAAAGACGCGAGAAAATTCGCGCGTTTCTTCTTTGCAGGTGCTGCTAACTGTGAGGTGGACAAGCAGGGAAGAATCTTACTGCCGGCGGTTTTGAGAGAATTCGCAGGATTGGATAAGGATGTGGTGCTGGCAGGTGTGCTGAACCACATAGAGATATGGAGCAAAGACCGCTGGAGTGAGACCAGTGAATATGACGATGTGGAAGAGATTGCGGAACACATGGCAGAGATGGGAATATCAATTTAACAGTTCAGCCATCGGCTACATTACAGGTGAATCGTGCTTGCACGAATGAGCATGTAATGTGGTCGATGAGGTGAGCGCCCGCTGATGAGCAAAAATAGCTGCATAGCAGCGGAGAGCGCCGAAGGTGCGATTTTGCGAATGGCGCGTCTGAACTGTAATTTACCTTCCTGGGAGGAAACATGGAATTTAAGCATACATCCGTATTACTTGCGGAGACAATCGAATACCTGAATATCCGGCCGGAAGGAATCTATGTGGATGGAACGCTGGGCGGAGGAGGACATGCCTTTTCCGTGTGCGAGCGGCTTTCCGGTGCCGGCCGCTTCATCGGAATCGATCAGGATGAAGATGCCATACAGGCGGCAGGAGAGCGCTTGAAGCCTTTTGGGGACAGAGTGACCATACTTCGCAGCAACTATGAACATATGAGACGCGGCCTTGAGAGCCTGGGTGTGGACAAGGTGGATGGAATCCTTCTGGATCTTGGGGTTTCCTCCTACCAACTGGATGATCCCAAGCGGGGCTTCACCTACCGGGTGGAGGATGCCCCCTTAGACATGCGGATGGATAAGAGGCAGACGCTGACGGCGAAGGATGTGGTGAATACCTACAGCGAAATGGAGCTTTACCGTATCATAAGGGACTATGGGGAAGATCGATTTGCGAAGAATATCGCCAAGCATATCGTGCAGGCCAGACAGGTGAAGCCGCTGGAGACTACAGGAGAGCTGAATGAAGTAATCAAGACCTCCATACCGGCGAAGGTCCGGGCAAGCGGAGGGCACCCCAGTAAGCGAACCTATCAGGCGATACGCATCGAACTGAACCGGGAACTGGAGGTACTTACCGACTCCCTGGATGACATGATCGACTTGCTCACTCCGGGAGGAAGGATCTGTATCATCACCTTCCATTCGCTTGAGGATCGGATTGTCAAGAGCTGTTTTAAGCGAAACGAGAATCCGTGTACCTGCCCCAGTGATTTTCCGGTGTGCGTGTGCGGTGCAGTTTCCAAGGGAAGGGTTATCACCAGAAAACCGGTGCTGCCGAAGGAAGAGGAGATGGAGGAGAATCCCCGCTCCAAGAGCGCGAAGCTGCGTGTGTTTGAACATGTATAAGAGATGAAAGTGCAAGTATAAAAATATAAGGGATTAAAGTATAAGGGATTAGAAATTTTAGAAGTGAAAAGTATTTGGGATAATAGGAAGAGGAAAACAAAATGAGCAGACAGGAAGCAAGAACATCATACAATATAGATAGAAGGAACGATACCAGAAGGAACAATAGCAGGAGCAACACTTATATAGAAGGAAATACCGTGCGCAAGCTGAATGCCGTGCCACAGCGTGATCCCAGGGAGGAACGGGAACGCATAGGAGAGCGGGAGCAG
>CAKSAI010000493.1 GCA_934434905.1 uncultured Lachnospiraceae bacterium
GAGGCGCTATACAGAGAAGTCTACGAGATGTGCCTGGATATGGAGCGTATGATGCGGATATTTTCGAAGGAATTGGAGGAACTGGATAAGAATACGGTTCAGTATATGATCGATGAAATGCAGGATACAATAGATGCGCAGAAAGAACAGTTAAACCAAAAGGATGAACAAATAAGGCAATTTACCCGCGCATTTATTCAGGATAATCTTGATGAGGGTGTACCCAAAGAGCGGATATTATTGAAGCTGCAAAATAGATTTGATCTGACAGCAGAAAAAGCTGTCGCATACTTCGCTGAGGTAGCGAAAGACTGAGTACGCGTTCCTCCATACAGAATTCGCTGGTGCACTCACCAAAGGAGTCCCCTCAGGACTCCTTTGGTGAGTGATTTTATGATTGGCATATATAGTGTGGCTGCAATTTCAACCGATCAGTACTTTCTTTCCCTCAAATGCAAAACCATACTTCCGAATCCGCTCCTCCGGGATTCCCTTGGCCATAAGCATAGCGGCATAATTCTTTTCTTCTATCTGTGCAAGTGCGGCATCCACCGTATCCTTCAGCGTCGGCTCATCATCCGGGTCATGGACTTTGAACTCCAGGATATATGCATGATCCGCCTGGTTGCGCGGCTCTAACATCACATCATACCGTCCGAATCCACTTTCTCTGTTTGAAGTGATCACATATCGGTTTTGCAAATCTACGATCATTCCCAGCACGAAGCCATGATAAAAGCGTTCCGGCTCTTCTCCGGAAGGACGTTTGCCGGTATCAAAATAGCTGAAACAATTTAATGCTACACGATTCATATATGCATTCATAGCTTTTTTATCATCCAAAAGCATAGCTTTGATAAAGTCATTATATTCCTGCTTCGAACGACCAAACCAGCCACGCACCATGCCGCCGAACATCCGTGTCACCTCGTAATTGGTAAGCATCAGTTCATAGTCCGGCTCTTCTCCATATTCCATATCGTCTTCTTTTTCATAACTTAATACCTTCAGATAACCGCTGGCAAGAAGAAGGCTCCATATGGCTGATTCGTTTTCGTCCAGTTGATTATACATAATCTGCTCATCGATCGGTGTTTGTATCGCACTGCCCTGCAATAATTGTTCAAACTGTTCTTTAATACTGCGGTTTCCCTCTCTCAAAAGCTTACCTACAAGGCTGTTAGAGCTGGTATTAGCCCAGTAAGTCCCCAATTTTCCGTTGGTATCCAGATAATTCAGAATGGACCAGGGATTATAGATATCTCTCTGCTTTCCAAAGATAAAACCATCATACCAGCGTTTCACATCCTCTTTTTTATCTGAAAGGCTGCATTCATCCAAAGCTGCAAACACTTCATTTTCTGTAAAGCCAAAGGATGTCGCATATTCATCCGACGTTGTGGTTACCACTTTCAGGTTATTCAGATCGGAAAAGATGGATTCCTTGCTCACTCTGGTAATGCCCGTCATGATAGCGCGCTCCAGCCATGGATTGGTCTTAAAAGTAGAATTAAAAAGGCTTCTGGTAAACGCTACTAATTCCTCCCAGTATCCATCCACATATGCTTCCTGCATAGGTGTATCATATTCATCCAGAAGAATGATGACCTTCTTGCCATAATAGCGAAACAGGAAGTCTGAAAGCTGATACAGCGCCAGCGTAGCATCAGCGTCATTCATCTCTATCGAGACTCTTTCAAAATACCTTCTGTCATTCTCTGTTAAAAGATCACTATCTTTTAAATAACTATGCTTTGAATAAAGATTTACAATAAGCTGACAGATCTTATATCGCGCATCCAGATAGTCTCTCTCTTTTATATTGGCAAAAGACAGGCTGATCACCGGATAGGTTCCCTGCAGTTCTCTATACTTTTCCTCCTGCCAGATGGAAAGCCCTTCAAACAGTTTTCCACGACCTGCATAATCCACAGAAAAGAACTGTTCTACCATACTCATGGTAAGCGTCTTCCCAAAACGACGCGGCCTTGCGATCAGGGTAACACTGTCCCCGCCTTCCCACCATTCCTCTATAAAGGATGTCTTATCCACGTAAAAATAGTTGTTTTCTAT
>CAKSAI010000494.1 GCA_934434905.1 uncultured Lachnospiraceae bacterium
GCGATGTTATAGAGGGTGCTCTGCCCCCGAAGGCTTTGAGTCTGGTGCGGAAATGGATTGAGCTTCACCGCGAGGATTTGAAAACGATTTGGGACACTCAGGAATTTAAACAGCTTCCGCCGCTTGAAGGAAGGGAGAACATATGTTTCACAAAATAAAAAAACGTTACGCCATTGCCGGATTACACTCTCAGCGTGCAGTTTTACGAGGGAGTAACAAAAATGTATGATTTGAAAAGCTGCCGGTATTCAAGCTTTTTATCAGCCATCCGGAGCAGTTTTACAATGTGACCGTTGACGTCGGCGGGCACGGAATTATCCGGATTGATGAGCTTGATTTATCCTGCGATGAATTATGGGATAACGGCACAAAAATCAGCATGCCCTTCGACGGGCTTATGTCCTTCGCAGACGCGACTGCCCTGTGGGGACTCAACGAAAGCACTCTCCGAAAAGCAATCAGCTACGGAAACCTTGTGGAGGGAATTGATGTTTGCAAATCCGGCAAGCAATGGGTCATTTCCGCCGACGCAATGAAAAGGAAATACGGAAATCGTATGAAAAATTAAACGCACCGGCGGAGCAATCCGCCGGTTTTTTTATGCCCGCAGCCCAAAAATTCGCGCGAAAAACTATTGATTTTACAAAATTTGTGTGCTATAATAAGGGCGGTTAGCAGGGGCTAACCCAATAATTTCAAGGAAGTGGTCGAAATGGCAAATGTCATAATTGTGCTGGCGCTCATCGCCATCGCGGTCATTGCGATACGAAGTGCCGTGAAAAGGTTTAACGGCGGCTGCTGCGGCGGGGGCGATACGCCCGTGGAAATCAAGCCGAAGGACGCGAACACCGCGCACTACAAATACAAAACCACCGCCTACATCGACGGTATGACCTGTGCGCACTGCAAGGCGCGCATCGAAAATGCCTTCAATTCGCTGCCCGAATGCTGCGCGAGGGTTGACCTCAAGAAAAAATGTGCGAACATCTGGACAAACGCGCCGCTCACCGACGCCGAAATCAGCGCGACGGTCGAGAAAAACGGCTATACCTTTGTAAAAAGCGAGCGTGACGGGCAATGAACTTTTACAAAAAGCACCCCGGCTACCGCATGCTGCTAAAAGAAATTTCCGCCCGCTACGGCAAGGACACCGCAGACAAAATCTGCGCCGACGCGCTGCGCGGGCTCGACGCTTTGCAGCGTGAATACTCCGCGCTGCCCGAAAGGGTGAAATACCACACCGACAAAAACATTTTCCCGCGCATCGCGATTTACCGCGTGATGCAGCGCGAAATGCCGGGCGACGCGTTAGCCCTGCTCGACAGCGCATCGCGCAAGGTCGGCAGGCGCTTAAACCGCCTTTTCCGCTTTATCACGGCGTTCCCGGGTATGCCGGGCGTTTTCGTCCGGACGTTTGCGTCTATGGAGAAAAAATTATTCGGCGAGCCGGCGGGCTTCAGCCGCATATACCACGTCGACACGCCGCGCGAGATACGCTTCGACATCACGCACTGCCCATACTGCGAGTACTGTGAAAAGTGCGGCTGTCCCGAGCTCGCGGCGACATTCTGCCGCAGCGACATCTACTGCTACGGCGGTATGCCGCACATCGCATTTGACCGCACCGAAACGCTCGGCACGGGTGGCACGCGGTGCGATTTCCGCATTGCGGCGCGATAATTTTGCACAAAAAAGGGGCTGTTTAAAAAGTCAATTGACTTTTTAAACAGCCTTAACTTTTTCAATGGGATAGAAAAAAAGCTTTGGAATTAACAAACTGCGCCAAAACTTTAGCTTTGGGATACCCGAAAGCGTACATACCGAGGGCTCCCGAAAACCAAAGGTTTTTGGGAAAAAGGAGGAACAGCGTAATTAATTCGGCGGAAATTTTTAATTTGCGACGATTTATATGCAGCTTGTTCCGACGCTCGAGTGGCTCAGTTTGTTGATAGCAAGAAAAGAAACAATTTTAAGAAAAATCATATTTTTTTTGATTTTTCTACCTTGATTATGCTTTTTAAAATTTATGTATTTTACTTCTTTTCTTGCGTTCCGGAGTTTTTTAACATT
>CAKSAI010000495.1 GCA_934434905.1 uncultured Lachnospiraceae bacterium
ATGCCGGCAGCAGACCGCTTGATGTTCCGTGTTTTGAATAGGATCTCCATCTATAACATTCAGAATCCGGCTTACCTCTTTTTTATTCAGGTATGCCGGATTCATTTGAACGATAGGGCAAAAATAATACAGGCGTCCGGTACTGCCGCACCATTACAAGCTCCGGTAATTTTGATATTCAGAAAAATCTCTACCGCTTCAATCCGACTGTTCATCAAATGGAAGGATTTGACAGATTAATGGAACTGGGCGAGAAATTCATCTCCTTAGAGTAATAAGGACGATATTTTCTGCGGCACCAACTCAGAAGTTCTGCTGTGACCTGCCAGCAAATACCTTTTCCGAATATTTGACAATCAAGTGCCGTGAATAGCTGCGTTTGGCGCTTCGGTATTAGCAGAAAGACCATTGCGTCATTAAGCGCGTTCTTCGTGCGCCGTTGACTTTCGTGGCTTTGTCGTGTACAATAGTATCAAAATCAAAGACAAATCAGAAAATGCCAGCAATGGCAGGAGGTTTTGGTATGCTGAATATATTTTATGGAGATATGCCGGAGGCAATCTATAATCCGGTTGTTTTTTTCAAAAATACTTATACAGATGAATGGATCACAGATGAACTATCAAAAGAGATGATCCGAGATGTGGATAAATCCGTAGTTCTTGGTTCACGCGTAATCGACAGTCCTGTTTTGGGAGGTATTTCTCCACGAGAACTGTCAGGAGGGGTCAAGACGCTAATCTCCATTTACAAAGCTCCAGAGAAAATATTTAATGCCTCTGCATGTGGTGATAACTGCGCAAAATGGCTTCTGAAAATTGGCAATATGCAGGATGTGACCATCAATTTGCGACATTTGATGGATTTTGGAGAAGGAGAATTTTGTGTGAAGGTTCTGAATACAGGGAAGATTGTTCATAATATGGATGAGTTGCTGCCAATTGCGGGAATGATTGTTCGATAGAGGTGTTACAGATGAAGGGAAGCTATAGGGTTGTTGTTTCAAATGCAAAATTAAGATATGACTTTACGATACGGAGAAATATCACCATCATAAAGGGCGACAGTGCTACCGGAAAGACAACACTGGTAGAGATGATTCGGGAACATTATGAGTCTGGAAAAAACAGTGGGATTGAATTGAACTGTGACAAACCCTGCAGGACACTGGCCGGTCGAGATTGGAAGACCTTGCTTGCAACAATACAGGAAAGCATAGTTTTTATTGATGAGGATAATGATTTTCTGCCGACACATGAGTTTGCGGAAGCAGTGCGTGAGTCGAATAATTACTATGTAATCGTGACACGGGAAGGTCTTCCGAATCTGCCATATAGTGCAGAAGAGATCTACGGCATTCGCGAATCCGGGAAATATGCCACACTGAAACAAACTTATCAGGAGTTTTATCATATTTATAGAAGGGGTGACTATACGGGATCGGTGAAGCCGGAAAATGTGATCGTAGAAGATTCAAATTCAGGATATGATTTTTTTAAGGGATTGTCCGAGCATGAAAATTACGAAGTAATCAGTGCAGGAGGCAAATCGAATATTTTTTCGGAAATAATAAAAAATCCGAACCGCAATACGTTAATCATCGCAGATGGCGCAGCATTTGGGCCGGAAATGGATCGCGTTATGAAGCAGATTCATAGAAGAAATGGAATTGCGCTGTATCTCCCGGAATCCTTTGAATGGATGATATTAAAATCCGGGATCATTGAGGATAAAGAGGTGAAGGAAATTCTTACGGAGCCGGAAAGATACATTGAAAGCAGACAGTATTTTAGTTGGGAGCGGTTCTTCGCCGCATTGCTGGTGAATAAGACAGATGGCACTTATCTGAAATATACAAAAAAGACATTAAATCCGGCATACCTGAATGAAAAAGTGGCAAGCCGGATTCTGGATGTTATGGATGGGATTGAGCTTCCATTACGGTGAGAGTGTCCTGGGGGTCTTGAATACGCGCTCTTCGGTATGGAAGAGCGCGTATTCAGCTTTCCGCTACCTCAGCGAAGTATGCGACAGCTTTTTCTGCTGTCAGATCAAATC
>CAKSAI010000496.1 GCA_934434905.1 uncultured Lachnospiraceae bacterium
TATTTACTATTATTTCAATGTAATTCTAAGAGCCGCAAAGCTGTAAGGAGGGATATCAGAAAGATGGATTCTGTCACCCTCAAAGCTTCCTGCGCAATTGATAAATTCCACTTCTTTGGCTTCTTCGGCAAGCTCTACCACAGGATTCAGCATGCTATCGATAAACATATTGAAAAGTCCTACCGAAAGCTCTTTTTCGGACTTTTTCGTAATTATGTAAAGATCCGGATTCCCGAGACATACCGCATCCGGCTTCCTGCCTGTCAGCCAGTTAATATCGGAAACCAATTGGCGCTGGCGCTCGTAGCAGCGATATTGTACTTCATTGGCACAGTATCCGTCAAAGGCAAAAACAACAAATCGCTGCCCTTCTGCATTTTCATACCGATAACAAGCCGGATATGAGTGATCGGAAATTCCGCCATAATAGGAAGTCACAATAGCACGATCCGCCACCTGAATGGCATACTCACCTGACGCGCCCCATCTGCCGCACAGCTCTCCAGTTTCTGCAAAATACTCCTTGGCAGAAGGTTGCTTCTTCTCTGCATGAAGCAGCCCCACATCTATCCCACGTGCTTTTAATTTTAATGCAGCCGGAATATCAAGAATCAGTCCACTGTTTAACTCCTCTTCCCCCAACAATTTCACATTTTCACCAAACGCGATTCCTGCATTTCCCTTCCCATAGAAGGTGGAAGCCAGCGAACAATAATTCAGCAAGTGTGCAGCCGGGGAATAGAAGAGACTATTAATGTATGTATCCCCCACATAGGTGTCTGACGGCAATTCGATATCCCGTATCTTATTGAGCGCTTCATAAACGCGGACTCCGGAATCCTCTTTCCCCCGGAAATAGGATTCTACCGCATGATACAACGGTGCATTCCGTAAATAGCGCTCTACATATCCCTTTTCATAGTTTACGCTGGAGTTATAATCAATCATATATCTGAGAATCCCGTCCGTCCGGTTTTCACAGCGAAGAGCCAGGTCGAACATCTCAAGATGCGCCGCCGGGACAGCATATCTTGGTCTTGGAAATACATCTCCCTCTGTCAGAATCTCAATTTCATCATCCTGACACCAGGATGCCTCCATCCTTTCCAGGGTGAACAAATCTGCCGGCCTGCATGTAAAATGTCTCTCTTCTCCCCAATATGGTGCACCGATCAACCGTACAAAAGGCTTTGTATTACCGGCAAATGCCCTTGCCAGTTCGAATGAATCCACTCCATCAATATCATAAGTAGACATTACGGAACAGTGACCCATGCGTATATTGGGATTCACGGAGTCAACAACTTTCCTCATACGCTTTGCAAAAGCCAGCAAAGTTTCACGATTTCCCTGAAGCCATGCATCTCTGTACTTATTGGCTCCTCCCTTAAAGATCTTATCAGTAAACTCCTCCTTTGACACATTCTCTCCAAGAATTTCGCAATATTTCTTCATATGTTTTTCACAGCAACATCCAAATCCCATCAAAAAACCTATGTTAACATTGAAGTCATCATCAAACTGGATTATATCTACACCGGTTGCTGCACACTGACGAATCCATTTTTCCTCATCTGCAAGATAATTCTCGTCTAATGGGCAAACTTCACCCCCCGCCACCGTTCCGTTAAAGAAGTGGCGGGTCACATATCCATGTGGAATTTGGCGTAAAAATGTCCACATCCAGACCCCTACCTCATAGCCTTCGCGTTTGAAATCCTTTACTTTTTCCGTGAGATCAGAAAGTGTTTTCTGTCTTGCCTCTTCATCATCGGAAAGTACATCTATTGCAATCAAAACCCTGCTGGCATCCGTTTTTTTGAGTACATTAATATATTGCTTTGTTCCAAAATCATTTAACTCATCTAACATGAGCGGTACTGCTACCTTATACATAATTTTCTTTTTCATTTGCTGTTTTACCGCGAACAATTCTCCTTTCTGACTATATTCTAAATCGAAATGCAGTGATTTCCAGCACAACCCTCCCGCAGGACAGCTTCACAAAAGAGTACCGATCTGTATGGGTGTCCTCCCCTACGATCTGGGGATAG
>CAKSAI010000497.1 GCA_934434905.1 uncultured Lachnospiraceae bacterium
GTGTATTTGCGAGAACGGTAACAACACAGTCAGATTCGGGATTTACGAGTCCGGTATATTTCTTTCAGCAAGGATATACGGATAGGATCAATACGGACCTTGTGACGAATTTCAGCGTAACGGATGGCTTTTTGGTGGCGAAACGCAGCGTGTATGCAAGCGTTCAGTTTAATTCCGGTGCCGAAGACTGGAGCGTTGCTTCAGGCGGACAGTTGAAGTTTGATATAAAGGCAGTCTGGGGTGGCACTATTAAATTCAGAATTATTCAAGAGCAGTATAAGGATAGTAATTATGTAGAAATGGAAATTCCGGTAACGACTGAGATGACAGAGCAGACCATCGATCTGTCTTCCGTCAGTGGACTGGATCTGACAAGCGTCTGGGGATTTGGTGTTGTCAGCTATTGTGGTGAGGTGAGCTTCGATAATGTTCGCCTTGAATGGACGGAGGATTATGAATTTACGAGTCCGGTATATTTCTTTCAGCAGGGATATACGGATAAAGTCAATTCTTCAACTGCGAAGGATTTTACGGTAGAGAAAAACCTTTTGGTGGGGACTGCAAATACATATGCATATGTTATGCTTGATTCCGCTGCCACAAACTGGAGCGTTGCTTCAGGGGGACAGTTGAAGTTTGATATAAAGGCAGGCTGGGCCGGCGACATTTCATTCAGAATCATTCAAAAGCAAAATGATGTTCAGCAAAAAGTAGATATCACGATTCCGGTAACGGCCGAGATGACAGAGCAGACCATCGATCTGTCGGCTGTCAGTGGGCTTGATCTGACAAACGTCTGGGGATTTGGTGTTGTCAGCTATTGTGATGTGGTGACTCTCGATAATCTTCGCCTTGAGTGGACGACAGGGGGAACTACAGAGGAAGAGACGAAAACCATCAGCATTTACAATAACGGAACCTTCGGCATATCCGGCTGGGCGGGTGGAAGCAGCACCTATAATAAGGCTGATGAGAGCGCAGATGCGGAAACAAACAGCATACCCTGGAAGATCACCTCTAGCTGGGGAAATGCGCGTTATGAGTTCACAAGCGCAAACGATTTCTCGGAAGCAGGACAGAGGAACGGCGTTTTAAAGTTCAACATAAAGAGCACGGGATGGACAGCTATCCGTCTGTTTAATCAGGGCTACAAAGCAGACACAGGTGCAAAAGATGGCCTGGTATGGGCGACAACAGCGGCAGGTATTTCAAGTACTGGCGATCAATGGAAGGAAGTTTCTATTGCATTGAGCGATTTTGGACAGACAAGTACAAGTACGACATGGGGTAGTACAGTGACGGCGTCAGATCTTGATCTGTCAGCAGTAAAGGGTATAGGCTTCAATTTTGATGGAACGATCTATGTGGATAACATTCGCCTGGAGTGGACGCAATCGACAGAATCGACAGCACCGGTGAAAAATGTCAAATTAAATGGCGGGGTACTGTCTCTGGACGGGAAGATCGGAGTGAAAATGTATCTGGATATTCCGGAAGACGTAAGCCGGGAGGCAGTTGTGAATATTACGGCCCCGGACGGTACGGTGTCATCTGTTACGGTAGGCGACGGTACCGTGACAGAGAATGGGATTATGTTTTACTGTCCGGTTGCTGCAAAGGAGATGACAGTTGACATTAAGATCCAGGTGATAGATGGAGCGGATGCCAGTGATGAACTCACGTATTCGGTAAAGAAATATGCGGACGGACTGCTGGCAGGTGACTATCCGGAAAAATCGAAAGCACTGATTAAAGCAATGTTGAACTATGGCGCGATGGCACAGAAGCTTTTTGACTATAAGACGGACAGCCTTGCAAATGCGGGTTTGGCGGCTTCGGACCAGGATCTTTCTGCGATAACTGCCAATACACTTGCGCCATATGCTAAGGAGAAACAGAGCGTGGAAGGAGTGGCTACGCTTGCCGGCACGATATTGTCATTGGAATCAGAGACCACACTGAAACTATTTTTCAGTGATGTGGCAGAGGGCGCGACATTTACCTATGATGGAGCTGCGATCACACCGGCGCAGTCCGGAAGCTACTACAT
>CAKSAI010000498.1 GCA_934434905.1 uncultured Lachnospiraceae bacterium
TCATAGGCCAGTATCGGTTTGTTGGCTTTGACCCTCTGCATGAGAAATTCCTTTGCATTATACGTTTTCATTCGTTTTCCTCCCATTTTTCTTTTTACTTTTTCGTAATTATTGGTGGTTTATCATTTGATTTTATCTTCTCATTAATTACGATTTTGTTTTTATAAGCATATCATTAACGCCTTTTTCTGTCAATAATTTTTTGATATTTCTCTGGTAGTTTTTTGATATTTTTCTAGCAGTTGCATTCTCTGGAAAAACATGCTAAACTATGAATACATTTTTACCGGAGGAAGAATTTATGCCACATAACAACCATTCATACAAACGTCGATTGATTTTAAACATCATCAACCACCTTGGTCCCATCAGCCGAACCGAACTGATCAATCTTACCGATTACCGTCCGGCAAGCATCAGTGATATCATCAAGGGACTTTTGGAGGAGCAATTGATCGTTGAGACCGGAAACTACTCTGCCGGTCATGGCCGTAGAAGAACGTTGCTGGAGATCAACAAAACTCATCTGTGTGCTATAGGCATGGTTTTTACTTCCAACTCTGTTAATTTTATCGTTTCACAGGTCGATGGTTCGATCCTGAAACAGGATTTATTGAAATTTTCACCCGATGTCGGGAAAGATATTCTAATCAGTCAGATTATAGATCGTGTAAAAATATTATTGGATACTTTCCATAACAAAGAGATTCTGGGGATCGGTATCGGCGAACCGCATCATGATCCTACCGGTTATCAGACCGGAGGCACTCTGTCCTCGGATTACTCCCACTTCAATGACTGGGTGCACCTCGGATTAAAACCCCGTCTGGAAGAGCTCTTTCAGCTGCATGTTGAAGTCTACAGTGGGGTAACTCTTCCGGTTATGGCTCAGCAGCATTTCGGTGTTGCCAAGGGTGTACAAAACTTTATCTGCATCGAATTATCCAATGGCATCGGTGCTTCTATCTGCTGCAATGGTGTCCCGGTTACCGGTGCAAAAGGCATGTCCGGTGAACTGGGGCACACTGTCATAAGCTATGGAGTCCCAAACCAGAAGCTCTGCTACTGCGGAAAACCCGGATGTGTAGAGAACAGCACCGCCTACCCCTATCTGATCGCAGAACTTAAGGACGCTTTAAATCACGGTGTATTCTCTACTTTAAGTACCCATCTGGATAGTAACAAAGACATTACCATATCGGCAATCCGCAAGGCATTGGGTGAAAATGATCGTCTGTGCATGTATCACGTCAAAAACATTGCCGCACGGCTTGGCGTGCTCATCGCCAACACGGTCAATCTGCTGAATCCGGAGCTGGTGGTACTCTACGGCTTTATGCTGGAGCTGGGCGATTATTTTCTAAACCAGCTGGAAACCTCCATCCGCGAGAATGTGTTATCCATTGTCGAAGATTTTGAAATACGCATTTCCGATTCACTGGAAACCATTCTTCCGCTCGGTGCAGTAGCGGAGATTTATACCTCCTATCTGCGCAGCGATGACTACAAATGGGTCTATCAGCTTCAGCCCTCCGATCTGGAAGAATGGTCTCTGATTCAGGGCGCTCATCTGGAAAACAACCAGGCTTAAATGAGCGCCCGCAAGGGCAACCTTGCCATACGGAGAATATAAATTATCCGATCAGTACTGTCTTCCCTTCAAACGCAAACCCGTACTTTCGAATCCGCTCCGCAGGAATTCCTTTGGCGCGCAGGCTTGCTTCATATTTCTTATCCTCTATCTGCTGCAATGCATTCTGAAGGGTTTCCTCCAGGCTCTTTTCTCTTCTGAAGTTATACACCTTGAACTCTATAATGATCGCATCATCCGCCGCAGATACCGGCTCCAGCACGATATCATATCTGCCAAATCCGCTCTCACGATTGGAGGTGATCACATATCTGCCCTTCAGATCAACCATCAGACCAAGCACAAAACCATGATAAAAACGTTCCGGCTCTGCTTTCCCGGAAGCCCGTTTCCCGGTATCAAAGGAACTGAAGGTCTCAAGTGCCACCCGGTTCAT
>CAKSAI010000499.1 GCA_934434905.1 uncultured Lachnospiraceae bacterium
GGATAAACTGAAGCCGTCTGCTGCCAATGGTTTGTTGAAAGATACTGTTGCTTCTGCATCGGTCAGGCAAAAGTCCATCGACTCCTCTGCCATGCTGATATCTGCACCTTCTACCGTGAAATACCCGGCAAGGTCTATCTGACCATTTGCATCCTTATACGAATATCCTCCTGCCTTGTCTTCGGATGCTGCCGCCAGAACCCCTGCTGTCAAAGTCATCACAGCAATAATCGCTACCGCTAATAGTTTCTTCTTCATGAGACTCTCATACCACCTTTCAGCGCTTATCGCATTAGTTTACAATCACACTTTTTCCCTGATATTTGATATCTGTGATAACAATGGTTTCGCCTTCTTTAAAGTTGTACATATCTAAGAAGAAACGTCCCTTCTTATTCACCGATACTGTAATCGTCGTTGTCACGGTCTTGTCCGGTTCCGGAACCGTATTCTCTGCTTCCGGATAGTCCGCACTCGGAGCCTTCTGACAGAGCCATATCTCATCCTTCTCGTCCATCATTCGTCTGCCCCAGGTACCGTTTCCACTGAGCATACGTCCTTGTGCGTCCATTGCATAATAAGTGATTTCCAATTCGAAGCGTCCTCTCTCATAGATGGATGTCTCCACACGGAAACGCTCGGCCTGTCCTTTGCTGACAAATACATTGTTGTAATTCTTCAATGTAGAAACATCAAATTTCGCACTGCTTCCGCTAATCTTCTTCACGGCACTCACTGCCATTATCTCGCCCTTCGCAAAGCTCATGCACAGAATCTTACATTTTCTGTTCTCCACCACAACCGGTAATTCTGTCTTTAAGGTTTCGACAGGACTGGGCATATTCACAATTCCTTCCGTATGCGGCTCCAGTTTATATTCGCACCACCAGGTAAGCTCAGCCATATCCACGTCGCCAATTCGTCTTCCCCATGCACCGTTCCCCGTAAGCCCCTTACCGGAAGCATCCATTAACTGATAAGAAAACTCCAGTCGGTATACACCGTCTTCTAAATCAACCGGGATCACGAATTCTCTGTCTGCCTGAATACCGGTATCACCTTTGCCCGTAAAGACCGCCAAAAATTCGTCCAATTTGGCAACATCAAATACGATGTCATCCTTCGGGTCGTGTACTGCCGGTTTGTCCGCAATCACACTTTTCCCATTCTCCAACACATCTGCTACCACTAACATTTCACCTTCTAAGAAGTTGAAAATAGAGAAACTCATTTCACCATACTTATTGACGTTCGCCTTGACTTCCTTCTTCACGATCTGATTTGCTATCGGAACCGTGTTTCCACTTTCCGGCCATCCCTCTACTGCTGTAGTACAGAACCAGGAGAGCTTGTTATTTGCATCCAGAAAACGTCTTCCCCAGGTACCGTTTCCTGTAAGCGTCATACCTCTTGAATCCATGACATAAAGGCAAAGCTCAACCTCATGACTTCCCCGTTCCAATGTCGTCCCCACTGTAAACGTGCCGTTATCTCCTGTACTTGTGTAATAAAATGGATAATTTACGAGTTCTGCCAGGCTGAATATCTCCGTTCCATCGTATTGGTAATTTGCTTCTTTGTCGATAAATACCACGTTGTCTTTTGAGCCGCCCTTTGCAGTAACTGTGATCATCGTTGCCTTGCCGCCATCGAACTCTACCCGATACATCTGGTCATCCTCTGTCTTTGCCGCGCGGCTGCCAAACCCATCGTACAGGTCATACGCATAACCGACTACATTCTCACCTGCTTCCCATGTGAAGCTTTTCTTCCCATCGCTGTCTGTTATGATGATCTCCGGCTCCTCTGCATACTGAGCTTCGATTTCCATGGAACTGATTTCCTTTTTCTTCCCCGAATCCGTCACAGAAGAAACTGTCACCGTGTAATCTCCCTCGTATTCGCATACTTCCGATAAGTTTACCTTCGGTTCATTGCAGGTTAGCTGAACCTCATTCAGTTTTACCTCGTAATATGCTGCTTTTTCCACCGGATCCCAGGAAAGAACCCCGTCCGTCATCGTAA
>CAKSAI010000500.1 GCA_934434905.1 uncultured Lachnospiraceae bacterium
GGGCGGTAGCATGAGAGAAAATGCAATGAAGAGCCGACAGGCCATATTCAGGGCCATGGTATACATAGTCTGTGTCTTGCTGGCACTCCTGAGTATCATGCCCTTCTGGATCATGTTGATGAACGCTACCAGATCCACTACCCAGATACAGCAGCACGCCATTGCTTTCCTGCCATCCACTTATATGTTGAAGAACCTGGCGATCCTGTTGGGCAAGAGCTTTCATCCGCTGCGGGGCTTTGCCAATTCCCTGTTGATTTCCACAGGGGCTACGCTGTGTGCTGTCTACTTCTCCACACTGACAGCTTATGGGTTGGTGGTTTATGACTGGCGGCTGAAACGGCAGTTCTTCAGCTTCATTATGGCAGTTATGATGATACCTGCTCAGGTCACGATGATCGGGTTTTACCAGATGGTATATCGGATCCATATGACCAACAGCTTCTCTATGCTGATCCTGCCGGCCATCGCATCGCCTGCCATGGTATTCTTCATGCGGCAGTATATGATGCCTGCGCTCTCCCAGGAGATTGTGCAGGCGGCCCGTATCGACGGTGCGGGAGAGTTTTATATTTTTAACCGGATCGCGCTGCATATCATGAAGCCGGCCATTGCCACCCAGGCCATCTTCTGCTTTGTATCCAGTTGGAATAATCTGTTTACACCGCTGGTGCTTTTGACGGATCAGGATAAATATACCATGCCAATCATGGTAAGCCTGCTTCGCGGAGATATCTACAAGACGGAGTATGGTTCCGTGTACCTGGGACTGTCGCTGACTGTGCTGCCGCTGATCGTGGTGTACCTGCTGCTGTCGCGTTATATCATTGCCGGGGTGGCACTGGGAAGCGTGAAGGGTTAAGGGAGCAGGCACGGCGAGTCTGCTTGCGGTTGTATGCGTGGCGGTTATTAGCAATTTGATTTTAAAAAGTGACAATTTTTTGCCTGAAAAAAAATAAAAATTGGTTAATCTGTTTTGCACCAAATGGCTATAATGTACTTGTAACAAGAAACCACTTAACAAAACCTCATTGACAGAGGCTGCTAAGCGAATCAGATTTTTGGAGGAAAAGACAAATGAATACTTTAAAAGCTGAAAAGAGAAGCATGGATGTCAAAGCAAAGAAACTGAGGAGAGAAGGGTATGTTACCGGGAATCTGTTTGGACGGGAAATCCAGGGTTCCATTCCGGTGAAGATGGACAAGAAGGACGTAGAAACGATCCTTAAGACCAACGGAAAGGGCAGCCAGGTAATGCTGGAGCTGGAAGGCAAATCCTATGATGCATTGATCAAGGATGTGGTGTACAATGCCATGACCCATTATGTAGACGAGATTGATTTCCAGGCACTGGTAAGCAATGTGAAGGTTCACTCTGTTGCGGAAGTTGTGCTGGTGAACCACGATAAGATCACAGAGGGTGTTGTTCAGGAGATGCTCACGGAGATCTCTTACAAGGCACTTCCGGCAGCGCTGGTGGATAAGGTTCGTATCGACATAGGCTCGATGAGGATCGGCGACAGTATCCGTGTGAAGGATCTGGAGATTGCCGGAAATCCGGACATCGATCTGATGACGGATCCGGAAGCAGTAGTTGTGGAGGTTACGTTGCCGCATAACGCGCCGGTACCTGAGACAACGACAGAGGAAGCACCTGCGGAGGAATAAATGTATAGTTAGTAAGAAGAGACCGAGGAATCGACGTAAGCTGGTTCCCCGGTCTTTTGTGTGCGCCACAGTTTGGGGTGGACGCGTTTCCCGATATCTACAAAGTAATTGACTGTTAGAAAATGTAAATATATAATGTTAGCATGAATGCAATTAAAGAATCAAGGAAGTGTCCCAGGGGGAGAAGCATGGAGAGATATCATGGTACAGGTGTGTCGCCTGGAATTGCAATCGGGAAAATAAAAGTATATCGGAGAGAAAACTGCCCTTGTGCGGACACAGCGGATTCTGAGGCAAAGGGTCACTCTTATGCGGCTGCGGAGAACAGCGACGCAGAGCTTGCCCGTTA
>CAKSAI010000501.1 GCA_934434905.1 uncultured Lachnospiraceae bacterium
CTTCTTGATCTGTTCAAAGGTAATGTCGTTGCTGGTAACACATATCGTCATCCGGGATACGGTTTCGTCCTCGGTGGTGCCGACAGTCAGGCTCTGCAGGTTGTAGGATTTCCCGGAAAAAAGCCCGGAAACCTTAGCCAGCACACCCACCTGATTCTCTACATACAATGCGATCCATCTGTTCTTCATACCGTATCCCTCCTTACTTCCCCAAAATCATCTCGCTCATGGGATTGCCGCCCTTTACCATGGGAAGCACGATATCCTCGGAAGCGATCATGAATTCTATGATAGTAGTCACGTTATTACCCGCAGCCTCCTTGAGCGCCGGTGCAATCTCGTCCTCCGAAGTAACCCGGATACCCTTGGCGCCGTAGCTCTCCGCCAGCTTCACGAAATCCGGCACGTAGGGAGGACATTTCTCTCCCGGCCCCTTGCAGTCGGCCGGACATCCCTTCCTTCTCCGCAGACAGGTAGCCTCATAGCGCTTGCCGTAAAACAACTGCTGCAGCTGGCGCACCATCCCCAGATAATGATTATTCAGCAGGCAGACAATGACAGGGGCATCCTGCACCACGGAGGTCGCAAGCTCCTGGATATTCATCTGCAAGCCGCCATCACCACTGATACAGATCACTGTCTTGTCAGGATTGGCAATCTTGGCTCCGATGGCTGCCGGAAAGCCGAAGCCCATCGTTCCAAGGCCGCCGGAGGTGATAAACTTCTTCTTCTCGTTGAGCTCGATATACTGTGTCGCCCACATCTGGTGCTGTCCCACGTCTGTGGTTATGATAGCCTCGTCAAAGCACTGATTGATCTGCTCCATGATCATCTGGGGCGTCATTCCCCGGTCTCTGCGCATCTCCAGCGGGTTTTCCGTCTCCCATTCTGCAATCTGAGCCATCCACTTGTCCGTCCGCTTGGGTTCTGCCCATTCCAGGAGCTTCTCGATAGCCAGATTCGCATCTGCAACGATTGGAACATCCACCACAACATTCCGGGAAATCGAAGCTGTATCAATATCCACATGGACAATCTTCGCATGGGGAGCAAACTCATTCAGGTCACCGGTGATCCGGTCGTTGAACCTGGTTCCGATAGAAAACAGCACATCGCACTTGCTGACGGCGATATTGGCGGCATACTTGCCATGCATACCGATGTTTCCTATGTAGAGCGGATGGGTTGTCGGAATCGCGCCCTTTCCCATAATCGTAGTCACCACAGGAACCCTGGTCTTCTCCACCAGTTCCTGCATAATCTCATTTGCTCCGGCGGTATTGATGCCGCCGCCCAGCAGAAACAATGGCTTTTTCGCAGATTTCAGCAATTTGTAGCCCTTCTTCAGTTGTCCCACATGGACACCCTCACTGGGCTTATAGCCACGGATATTGACGCTGTCCGGATACTCGGCCGGACCGGTTGCCGTCTGAATGTCCTTCGGGATATCGATGAGAACCGGGCCCGGCTTACCGCTTTTTGCAATGTAAAATGCCATCTTGATGATACGCCCAAGATCCTTCCGATCCCGCACGGTAACGCCATACTTGGTGATGCTCCTTGTCATTCCAACGATATCCACCTCCTGGAATGCATCGTTTCCAATGAGGTTTAACGGAACCTGTCCGGTAAAACATACCAGCGGGATATTATCATAATGCGCATCCGCCAAACCAGTCATGATATTGGTTGCGCCGGGACCGCTGGTTACAATACACACTCCCACACGGCCGGTGGACTTGGCGTAGCCCTCCGCCTCGTGGATCAATCCCTGCTCATGGCGCGGCAGCACCAACTCCAGCTCGTCCGCCTTGTATATCTCATCCAGAATATCCGTCACCATGCCGCCCGGATAGGCGAATACCGTATCCACGCCCTCCTCCAACAATGCCTTCACAAATAATTTCTTTCCGGTAATATCCATGTATCTTCCTCACTTTCCAATAACTTGAGGTATAAGCCTCCAAGACCGCCCATCAGACGCCTTTTCTTCTCTCATATCTGTAAAAATAATAC
>CAKSAI010000502.1 GCA_934434905.1 uncultured Lachnospiraceae bacterium
GTATAAAATCGCAGCTGAATTGAATCTTGAATATGCCGAAATGTGTTTGGAGGCGGATAATCAGGCTTTCCGTCTTTGTGAGGAAAAAATTTCGGAGAGTGAATAAAGCGTGATATGTAAAAGAGGAGAGATATTTTATGCCGATTTAAGTCCGGTTGTCGGGTCTGAGCAGGGCGGTATCCGTCCCGTTTTGATTGTGCAGAACAACATGGGCAACAAATACAGCCCAACCGTGATCGTGGCGGCATTGCTGACTGTCACGCCATAATAAATAGACACACCAAGAACAGCGCACAGCAATAATATGCCTGCGCACAGCTTCCATCTCTTCCTGCTTCTGTTCTTCATGGCTTCTGTCATTCCTGCCCTCCATGCACGATTGTCCATTCTTTGGTGGTTCCTTCATTATTAAATATGGTAGCATAAAATAGACAGGGATTCAATCATTTTTTATGTAGACTGCACGTCATTTATTTATCACCCCATGTTTATATTCCGCCAACGTTTCCGACAATCCATATCATTTCCGCCATTTTTGTGCTATGGTATAGACAACAGAAAAACATTACCTATTTAGAGGAGGTACAGCTATGAAGAAATATGTTTGTGATGTATGTGGTTATATCTACGATCCGGCCGAGGGGGATCCGGATAACGGAATCGATCCCGGCACCGCCTTCGAAGACCTGCCGGAGGACTGGGTATGTCCGGTGTGCGGCGCAGGAAAGGATGACTTCTCCCCGGAAGAGTAGGAAATACCGGAGGAACAGGAGATACATACCTTATACTCACATAAGCTCATCCCAACAGGAGCGGCGACCGATTTGTTACCGGCTGCCGCTCCTTTCCAATGCGCGCCTTACCTTATCGCATCTCTTCTATATAATAGATATAATCCAGCGAACTGAGTGCTTCGACGGTTTCTTTGTGTGTCTTGTATTTCTTCAGCTCAGGGCTGCAGGTCGTGAACGTGATCGTATAGACACTCAGCCCCGAACCGACATATGCCTGGTTCGCTTCGATATCGTCGATGCGAAGTCCGAGCTTACGGCTGACGGTAACGAAGTCTCTCAGGTATTCACTGCTTTTCAGTTCAAGATGTATCTCGAAGTGGTTGGAACGGTTCTTGAGGTACATTTCAAACGACGGAAAACATGCAAGAATGCAGAGAAGAAACACAAACACAATGAGCGTCAGTGTGTACAGTCCCGCGCCGACGGTAAAGCCAAGAATACTGCAGGCCCACAGCCCCGCCGAAGTCGTGAGGCCCTTTATCTGACTGCGCGAACTAAAAAGGATCGAATTGACGCTGACCAGTGCCGCCGCTGCAAGGGTTGCTGCCGAGAGAAGCGGAAGCCCGAAGGAATATTCCTGCATCAGAAACAGATCCAGTATCATCGCCGTGGTAGATGCAAATGAGATAAGTATAAACGTGCGCAGCCCCGCTGAATGGCGCTTGCTGGAACGTTCGCAGCCGATGATGGACGCAAGCACAACGATCAGCGCAATGCGGAATATGACAGAATACGTGTTAAGTTCTCTGGACCAGTCTCCCAGAAGATTTGCTATCGGATCCATGCCGGCCTTTATTGATAAGATATCCATACGCGTTTATTCCTCCTTCTTTGTCTGTTCGGAAGTGCAGCGTTTATCATGTTGAAATGTTCCTCCGCAGCCTCCGAAAATGCATCTTCATCTTCATAGTACGGGTCATCGTGCTTCGGTAGAGATGACTGTATTGCATTAATACGCTCAATGAGAAGCTCCACTTCTGTCTTCTGCTTTCCGTCCGGTGTGACCTCAGGCTCCGGGACAATATCTTCGAGCTTCGTCGAGTACGACTTCGAGAGATACAATGACAGCTTCGCACATGCCGGACCTATCAGCTCATACAGAACACTTGACGCAAGTATGATCGTTTCAAGCGCACGCCCGGTCTCGCCGCCTATGGTTCTCGCCCCCATCGCAGCAAGCCCGATGGCAACGCCCGCCTGCGGGATCAGTGCAAGAC
>CAKSAI010000503.1 GCA_934434905.1 uncultured Lachnospiraceae bacterium
CTTGTTTTTCTTATTGGATATATAATCATTTAAAGCATATCTCGCCATAGCAATATCTGCCCGAATCATTCCTAAAGATAATGCCATAGGTTATCCCTCCCGTTGAAAAATCACTGCACCACGTTGAATGTCCTTCATAATCCCATCATTATGCGCACTGTTTGATTGAAAATATAGGATATCATAATCCTGAAAACTTCCAAAGTTATAAATTTGGGAAGTAAAAGTACGGTATTCCTTTGATCGAAGCGCTTTATACATGGTTTTATTTCCAAAGACTGCTATATCAATATCGGATTGCATGGTACAACGTTCCTCTATGGCAGAACCGAACAAAACGATTTTATCAATTAATGGACACGACCATGCTTTATTGATAATATTGATAATATAGTCCTTTTTTATCTCTGCTACACGGCATTTTTTTCCCGAGTTAACAGTGATTTCCGAAAGTTGACACATGCTCATCACTTCCTTTCCGAAAAAGAAGGTTTTCTCATAACCTATTATCATATTATCATAGTGTCTTGCTTTATGCAAGAACTAAAGATTCACCGTCTCTGCACAGGCAGCAAGGTAATGAACCACCTGCTCACGAACAGTAGCATTCTCCGGGGCTGCAAGTGCCGGATCATCTGCCAGCAAAGCCTTCGCCTCTTCCGCCGCGCTCTTTAAGATATCACCATCCTGATAGATGTCCCCCAGTTGGAATTCCAGCAAACCGCTCTGACGGATACCGAAGAAGTCCCCCGGCCCCCGGAGCTTTAAGTCCTCCGATGCAATGAAGAAACCATCGTTGGACTTATTTAAGATATCGAGCCGCTTCTTCGCTTTATCGCCGTCCGCGGTATTGATCATGATACAATAAGACTGTGCTGCTCCTCTTCCCACCCGGCCACGGAGCTGGTGAAGCTGTGCCAGGCCGAAGCGCTGCGCGTCCTCGATCATCATTACGGTAGCGTTTGGCACATTGACCCCCACCTCGATAACAGTGGTGGAGACCAACACTTGAATCTCCCCAGCCGCAAACGCTTCCATGATCTGATTCTTCAGCGCTCCCTTCATCCTGCCGTGAAGGCAAGCAACCGTAACATCCGGAAGCTCTTCTTTCAGCCTTTTCGTATATTCTATCACATTCTCTGCCTCCAGGCCTTCGCTCTCCTCCACCAGCGGACAGATCACATAGGCCTGGTGTCCCTTGCGCACCTCATCCATAATAAACCGGTAAGACGTGGGACGTGACTTCTTATCCACCACACAATTCTTAATGGGAAGTCTTCTGGCCGGAACCTCATCAATGACAGAGATATCCAGATCCCCATAGAGAATGATAGCCAGCGTTCTGGGAATCGGCGTGGCACTCATTACAAGGATATGGGGCTGTGCTCCCTTTAAATACAGCATTTCTCGTTGCTTTACGCCGAAGCGATGCTGCTCATCGGTAATGACCAATGCCAGATTGTCGAAGATAGTCCGTTCCTGAATAAGCGCATGGGTGCCGATGACCATGGCACTCCCATACAGCTGGATCCGGTCGTAGGCTCTGCGCTTCTCCTTCGCTGTCATGGATCCGGTCAGCAGTATCACCGGAACCTTCAGTCCGTGCGTCTCACACAGATTTACGAAGGTCTCGTAATGCTGTCTTGCAAGAACCTCCGTGGGAGCCATCAGTGCAGACTGATATCCGCTCTGTGCGCAGTCCAGCATGGCTAAGAATGCCAGAATGGTCTTTCCTGAGCCAACGTCCCCCTGGATCAGCCGCTGCATGATAACCGCCTCCCGCATGTTCTGACGTACTTCCATGAGTGTTCGCTTCTGAGCACCGGTCAGTTCATAGGGAAGTTCCCCCGCCACCCGGTCTGCCCAGGAATCCTCCATGGGGCAAAAATCAAATTCATTTTTCACCCGCTCCATCTGCTTCTTCTGAAGCTGAGCTGCCAGGATAAACTGAAAGAACTCGTCAAAGACAAGCCTCCTTCTGGCTTCCAGAAAGGCCTCCTGGCTCTG
>CAKSAI010000504.1 GCA_934434905.1 uncultured Lachnospiraceae bacterium
TTCCTTACGAACGCAACGAGTTCCCGGACTCCAACAACCACTATAACTGCCCCATCGTCACCTCCTATGCGGAGAATATCAAGAACAACGTGGATGAGATCACATCGGGACAGATGCGGTTCATAAACCCCTTCCTGACCTTCGGGGACAAGGAAGCATTGTTCCGCCAGCTTGCGAAAGTATTTGCCGAAGAATTCTCCATTCCTGACTACGAAGTATTTTTTGCTGTCCACGTCGGCTGGGAGGAGCTTGAAAAGGCTCGGGAGGACATGAAGCGAAAGGGTGAAGAAACCTTGAAATATATGGAAGAGACCGGCCGCAGAGGCATCGTTCTGGCGGGCCGCCCCTACCATGTAGACCCTGAAATCAATCACGGAATCCCGGAGCTTATCAACTCCTACGGCATCGCAGTGCTCACCGAGGACTCCGTCTCTCATTTACAGCAGGTGGAGCGTCCGCTCATCGTCATGGATCAGTGGATGTATCACTCCCGCCTGTATGCCGCCGCCAATTTCGTCAAGACAAGGGACGATCTGGATCTGATCCAGCTTAACTCCTTCGGCTGCGGCCTTGACGCAGTGACTACGGACTGTGTCAGCGACATTCTGACCAAGTCCGGCAAGATCTACACCTGCTTAAAAATTGACGAGGTGAATAATCTCGGCGCTGCCAGAATACGTATCCGCTCCCTGCTCTCTGCCATCCGGGTGAAGGAGAAGCAGCAGACGAAGCGCACTATCGTGCCCGCCAGCTACAACCGTGTGGTCTTCACTAAGGAGATGCGGAAGAATTATACCATCCTCTGTCCGCAGATGTCGCCCATTCATTTTGAGCTCATCGAACCGGCCTTCCAGGCGGCAGGCTACAACCTGGTGGTATTGGACAACGACAATCGCTCTGCCGTGGACGTGGGGCTGAAATATGTAAATAATGACGCGTGCTATCCTTCCCTGATGGTAGTGGGACAGATCATGGATGCCATTCTTTCGGGCAAATACGATCTGACCAGAACGGCCGTAGTCATCTCCCAGACCGGGGGCGGCTGCCGTGCTTCCAACTATATCGGCTTTATCCGCCGTGCCCTGGAAAAAGCAGGTTATCCGGATATCCCGGTAATCTCCTTAAACTTGAGTGGTCTGGAGAAAAACCCCGGCTTCAAGTTCACGCTGCCGCTGATCCAGAAGGGTCTCTACGCCCTGGTATTCGGCGATATCTTCATGCGCTGCCTGTATGCTACCCGCCCCTACGAGGCAACTCCGGGCGCGGCAAACGCGCTGCATGAAGAGTGGAAGAAGAAGTGTATTGCCTTCGTTTCCACCAATAAGCCTCTCTCTCACCGGAAGTTCAAGCGCTACTGTCGCCAGATCATCCGTGACTTCGATAACCTGCCCCGCAAGGATATTGTAAAGCCCAAGGTAGGCGTGGTTGGCGAGATCCTGGTGAAATTCCTGCCGGCCGCCAACAATTATCTGGTTGAGCTGTTAGAGTCAGAGGGCGCCGAGGCCGTAGTTCCGGATCTTCTGGACTTCCTCCTGTACTGCTTCTACAACCAGAACTTCAAGGTGGAGCATCTTGGTACCAAGAAGTCCGCAAAACGCACTGCCAACCTGGGGATCAAGGCTCTGGAGTGGCTGCGGAGCGCAGCCCGGGATGAGCTTGCTAAGAGTAAGCATTTCCATGCTCCTGCTCATATCGAGGAATTAGCGGAATACGCCGCCCCCATCGTTTCCCAGGGAAATCAGACCGGAGAAGGCTGGTTCCTTACCGGAGAGATGCTGGAGCTGATACACACCGGCACCAACAATATCGTATGTACCCAGCCCTTCGCCTGTCTGCCCAACCACGTAGTCGGAAAGGGCGTTATCAAGGAACTGCGGCACCGGTATCCGCTCTCGAACATCGTAGCCATCGACTACGATCCGGGTGCCAGCGAGGTGAACCAGTTGAACCGGATCAAGC
>CAKSAI010000505.1 GCA_934434905.1 uncultured Lachnospiraceae bacterium
CTCTCCCGGCTTTGCGTCCCTGTAAACGGTGGGGCGGTCAAAGTCGATTACAACACTTTCCCTGTCCGCATACTTCCTGCGCAGTATCCGTACGCCGCCCTTGACATTCTCCTCGTTTTGTGATACACTGTCATCAGAAGCTGTACTATCGGTCGTTTCGGACGTTGAGGAATTGGCATTTGCATTTTCCGCGGTAGCAAGGCTTCTTTTTTTATACATCGTTTGTATCGCAACATCTTGATGTTTTCCCGATACATACGCCACAATGTAATTTTTACCGTCGATGTTTTTTTCAAACAAAAGCGCCGGTTTACCCTCGTATTCTTTTTCTGAAAGCGTAACGTTATCGGCTTGTGTGATAATATCAGGTATTCTTTTTAAATCCTCCGCAGTTATAGCCTCTTGACCTCTGGCAGCCTCCCGCGCCTTATCGCCGTGAGAATTGAGCAATATTTTTCTTACTTCGTAGCCTTTAAGCGCGATGTTATGTCCGGCTACATTAACGCCCGTCTTGTCAAATATCATCTTCGCTGTCGGCTCGGAAATTTTGCCAAAGTATATTTTTTTGTTTACCTCCTCGTTATTCAACGCCTTTTTAACAAAACTGTCAAACTGTTCGTTATTCTCATATACAATAATTGATTTACTGTTTTTCCAATTTGCTTTTTCCTGCTCACTGTATGGCTGCACCCCCTTTTTCTTCTGTTTTTCAAATTTGATGTCTTTTACGTACTTATGCAAATATTCGTCCGTTACGTCCGTGTCGACATACTCGGGTGCTTTTTCCCCGCCCTCTGCCGCCGCTGCGCGCTCGGCAACCTTCTTGTCAATATTTTTGTAATACTCCACCCGCTCCTTGTGGTGCTCGATTTCCTTTCTGTATTTCTCCTCATACTTGTCGGCAATATCCCGCTCCAGTTTGCCGCGTATGAGGTCCAAAAGGGTCTGATGCTCGATTGACGCGTTCTCGTCCGAGAAGTAGTTGGCAAACATACTTTGTGCCAGGATAGCCGCCTCGTCGTCGGTGTGCCTTTGGTTGTTGTATACCGGGTCAAGACTGTCGCGCACCCTTGCAATGTGCTTCAGCCTGTCCGCCGGGTGCGTGTAGCCGCTCTCCGCGAAAAACTCCGGATATTCCGCCGCAAGCTGCTCGTATATCGCGTCAACGCCCGTCCCCTTCTCGGATATTCTTATCCGCGGTTGCGTTTCACAAAGTCGCTCCAGTCGGCAATGTCCGCCCGGTCGCTCTTTGCAAGCGAAATCGGCGTGCTGCGCAGAAATTCGCGCAAGGGCGCGTACTGCTCGTACATAGAACGGTCGACACGGTCGGACGCCGATAGCATATCGTCCGCCAGCTCAAAGAGCGCGTTATATGCCCGCGTGCCATCGTCCGTCGGGTCGCTCTTTGCAAGCCCGGTGTAAATATCTTCAAGCCGCGCGGCAATCTCCCGCCGCGGCATTTTCGATGCAGTCTGCCTTTTGAGCTCCGCCGCATAGTCGGAAATCTTCAGCGCGTCCACGTGCACCTCGCCCGCGACGTTCGCCATATGCTCCAGTGTCTTTCGTATCTGCTCAAGCTGACGGTTTTTCTCCTCCGCTCTGTCTATGCGATTCGACAGATAATCACCGTAAGAATTGAAATATTTTGCGTCGTACTCACTGTGCAGCTTTTTGTTTTCTTTCAAAAGCTGTGAATATCTGTGCTCCAGATATTCGTCATATGACGCAAATCTCTGCTTCTCCCCGGTGTCGGTGCTCTGTTCCTCCGACTGCCCCTTGCGCATCTTCCTGTTGTCCCACTCAAGCCGCTTTATCTCTCGCCGCAGATAGTCGGTCGATGATTTAATATCCTCCACATCGCGGATTTTATTTTGGGTGTTTGTATCATTTGTGTTACTTTTGCGTACATTACTATTGACAGTGTTGCCCTTTTGTGCTACACTGTCTGTAGT
>CAKSAI010000506.1 GCA_934434905.1 uncultured Lachnospiraceae bacterium
GTTTAAGAAGGTAAAAAGGAAAAACAAATTTACAATTCCTATACAGAACCCGTAAAGCTTGAGTCGGTTCCTTTTTAGGATGACGGCAGTCCTTCTGTAGTTTAAGATCAGCGATATGAAAGGAATACATAAATATATGTACGGTATGGCATACGCCAAAAAATGATCCAGATAATACAATGTCATTCCGGGTATACTGTCAGCGATATTTGTTGATTGTTGATAAAGAAATATCCGCCAAACGGTTTCGGGAGCATATCGAAACACCAAAAAGGCCAATGGGATTAAGGTGATAGCGAAATAATACCATTTTACGCGTTTCCATATTCTGACGTAACTGGCGGATAGAAAGAGAAAAGCTGCAATTGTGATATTGCGAAATTGTACTATGGTATTTAATGGCAGACGGATCTGCAAAAGCCAAAGGTAAAGCTTGTAATCAATATCAAAAAAAATCTGATAGGTAGCAACCTTTGAAAAATACAAAACAGATAATATCATTAAAATTGACATGACGATCAAATGTATGGATAAAGTATAGGAAAAGCGGTCTTTATAATTTACAAGAGGATAAATAATTGCTATGGCGATCATAAAAAGTGAAACAAATATCATAAAGCAATGCCCCTTTCTATTTCTTGTATACTTCTTAATTATAGTATGTGGGTTTTTTATCGTCAACAAAAATGCAAGTCGTTCGTGGACTGTATACAAAAAAGTAACTTTCAGGTAGGAAGAAGGGATTAAGAAAAAGCATACAAAAAAGAAACTTCCTTAAGGGGGATAATTTTGCTAAAATCGGAATTACAAAAAATTCAATCGAAGGAGGAAATTCAAATGAAACTTGGAAAAAAACTTTTGGCGGCAGTGCTTTTGTTATCGCTGCTTATGGCAGCATCAGGCTGTGGGAAGACGGGGGATGGCGGTTCTGCAAATCCTAACGGTTCTGATTCGAAAAAGACGAAGGATGTTATAACGGTATGGACATCAGAAGGGCATAGTAAAACCGTTATTGAAAAGCTGATCAAGGACTTTAACAGTGGTGTTGGTGCTGAAAAGGGGATTGAGATTCAATATGAGGTTAAGACAGATATCTCAAAACTTGTAGAGCTGGGAGCAGCAACAGGAGATCTGCCGGACATCTTTTCAGGTGGAAATATGAGCCAACTGGCAGAGGATGGTGTGATCATAGCGCTTGAAGACATAGAGGGCGGAGAGAAGCTCGTAGACAAATATCGTGATTACTTATTAGTAAATACGCATACCTACAAGGGCAAGACCTATAAGCTTCCTTTTAGCGCGACGCTTCATGGATTATTGTATAACAAAGATATGTTCAAAGCTGCCGGACTTGTAGATAAAAACGGCGAGCCGACGCCCCCAAAAACGTATGCAGAGTTGAGAGAGTATGCCAAGATTTTAACGAATGAATCAAAGCAGGAATATGGACTGGTTGTTCCCATAGGCTGGGGTGTTAACAGCTTCCTTGACAGCGTTGTGCCTATGGCACGTGTGTCTACCGGATTACAGAATGGATATAATCCCAAAACGGGAGAATATGATTTTACATCCATGAATGCGGCTGTACAGACATTGCTGGATATCAAACATGATGGAAGCATCGTTCCGGGCGCTGATGGAATGGATAACGACACTGCAAGAGCGCGATTTGCAGCAGGGGGAATTGGCATGAAATTTGGATATTCCTTTGATGTTGGCGTATTGACAGATCAGTTCCCGGCAGAAATTGATTGGGGTGTTGCACCGATTCCATCCGAAAATGAAAATGATTTATATAAACAGCCGTACAACCTTGGTTTCTTTGCGGCAATCAACAGTAAAGCTGTTGAACGTGTGGGAGCGGAAAAGATTTTAACGGTATATGAATTCCTGCATAGCGACGAGTTTTTGAAGGAACTGTATCAAGAAGGAATGTATATCCC
>CAKSAI010000507.1 GCA_934434905.1 uncultured Lachnospiraceae bacterium
GCTTATGGCCAAGGGAATCCCTGCGGAACGAATCCGAAAATACGGGTTCGCGTTTGAAGGAAAGAAAGTACTGATCGGTTGAAGCAGTGGCTTTACCTTCATAATTTAATTGACCGGGAAGTCGTCCTTAAGCGGCAAAAAGCGGAGCCAAGCGGGCTCCGTTTTTTGGGTAAGACTAAAATAACATGGTCTGAAGAAAAAACTGGATAAAACTGCTATAAAAAACAGTGAAAAGGGAAATATTCTATTCCTGTTACAGGCCCAAAAAACTATAATTGCCTTATGACAATTTATATTCTGCGTCTGGAAAAGGAGCTTGAATAACATGGATTTTGAAATATTTCACGACCAGGGAACCGGATATATGTCCAACCTGGAACCGACAGAAAAGGACAGCGTAACCCTGTGGTTAAGAGCAGACCGCAGGGCGCTGTCCAAGGCAGTGATCCAGTATTCATCGGATGGAAGCTGTTGGGATGAGAGCATGATGGAACGAAAGGAGCAGGATGTCACCGGATATTATGAGTTCTGGGAAGGTGTGATCCCGCCTATGCAGGAACGATATCATTACCGATTCTATGTAGAGGGGGGCAAAGAAGCTGTGTATCTGGGAACGGAGGGAATGTCCGTGGAAGCGCCAATATGCAGCGATTGCTTTTCCGTGATACCGGGATTTGCTACGCCTGATTGGGCCAAGGGGATCATATGGTATTCTGTCATGCCGGATTCCTTCTACAATGGCGATGTTCTCAATGATATGGCAGAAAGCAGACTTCGCAAGACCGTTTCATGGGGAAGCGGACGGCGTGGGCTGAATGAATACTACGGTGGGGATATTAAGGGAATCATCTCCAAGCTTGATTATATCAAGGATCTTGGCGCGGAAGGATTCTATGTCAATCCCATGTGGACCAGTGACTCCAATGCCGGGTACGGACCGAATAATTACTACGAGACCTCGCCCAATTTTGGGAATGAAGAAGATTTTATCGAATTGTGCCGGCAGGTGCACGGTAACGGCATGCCGATTATGATAGACGCCGTATTTTCTTATTCACAGTATAATTCTATTTTTACAAACAACAATGGCTATCAGCCCCTTCCGGGAGCATTTGAGTCACAGGAGTCAGAATATTCGGAGCTCTTCCGGTTTGAAAAATGGCCGGGCTCTTATGTGCATAAATGGGGCGGGATTGAGAATGATCTGGGAAACGATAAGTTCAGGGATTTGTTATGGCGCAAAGAAGATTCTGTATTAAAACGCTACTTAAAGCCGCCTTATGACGCGGATGGATGGCGTTTTGATGCGATTGCCTCCTATGCGGGCACTAACACCTCACTTACAGAGATCGGAGCTGATATCCGCAAGGAGACGAAGGCAGTAAAGCCGGATGTATTGCTGATCGGAGAGGATTATTCCAAGGATACGGGAATGTCCGGAAATTGGGATTCCATGCAGAACAGCTTCTTCATATTTTCAGCAAAGCTGTGGCTGATGGGCGGACAGTTCAACCAGACCTGGCTTGTGGATCGTCTCTATAAGATGGCGAAGCTTCCAAGACCGATCGCGCTCTGCATGTATAATAATTTCGAAAATCATGACGCCAAATGGCTTTTGGCTAAGAATTTTGAAGAGGAAAAATATCGCATAAAAGCTGTCTGGCTGTTGCAGATGACATTTGTCGGCGCTCCGGTGATCTACTATGGCGCAGAGAATATCTCAGGAAAAGAAGAAAATCGAAGCACCTTCAGTTGTTTTAACTGGAATACCGGGGAATGGAATTACGAGCTCCGCTCCCTCTGCAAGGCTTTGTGTGAACTACGGAAGGAGTATACGGCCTTAAAAGAAGGCCCTTTTAAGGTTGGACTTGCAGACAATGAACGGCAGTTGACGGTGTATGGACGCTGGGATGAGAACGGTACAGTGGTGACG
>CAKSAI010000508.1 GCA_934434905.1 uncultured Lachnospiraceae bacterium
CTCATACATCTCATCTTCCGTGGGAGCTTCATTCTCGTCCATATTTAACCACTCCTCCGAAAGGGTGTTCAGCTTCTCCTGATAAGAAGCAAAAGCAGGCTCAAAAATCTTCATCTGCCTATAGGAAACCGTCACCACATAAGAATTATCCTCCTGCTTCTCGGCTGCGCCTACCGTATAATCAGCCTTCTTAAACATATCTGCAAACACTGCACGGTATTCCGCCTGCAGCTCTTCTGACATGTTGGCCTCTTCCACCAACTGTGCAAGCTCTGCGTCCAGCCCGGATTCATACAGAGCCTCCGCCTCTTCCTTGGTTCCAATCTTCTGCTTCACGATCCCAGTGGAATCATTCTTATAGGAATTATCCATCAGCGCCTTGATATATGCGCTGGCGTCAAAAGAACTTCCACATCCGGCAAACAGGCCGGTAAACAGCACTGCCGCCAATAATACTGCAATTCGTTTCATTCGCTTCATTTTCTCTTCCTCCTTCGCGGCTACACAATATGTGATCGCTCATGAATGAGATTATACTACAATTGCCTGGCGGTGGCAAGGAAATCTTTTATGGGTTGCTTTTTGATTCCGCAACTATTTTAGGTTGCTATTCTGGTTGCTGTTTTCTCTTAATTTTCGGATTTCACATACTTCTCAATCACGCACGTATGCGTCTTATCCTCTGGGCTGTAATTGATCCCAACCAGCAGGATTTCCCCCGTATAATCCTTAATCCAGGAGGCATATTCCTTATCCTTAATCTGCTTAATTGCGCCCTCCGCAGACTGATTCCACTTCAGTTCTACCACCAGTGCAGGTCGATCCACGTCACGCTTTGGCAGATATACAACATCGGCAAAACCCTTCCCGCCTGGCAGCTCCATGATCGGATTCATGTAGTATGCCTTTGCGCTGTAATAGGCCATGAGAATCGTACACGTAAGGGAATTCTCGTTGTTGTATTTCAAAATCGAGGCTGTCTCATTGTGAATCGTGGACATTCCCTCCGCCACCGCAGCTCCATCCAGCGCCCAGGTGCTTTTCAGCAGCTCTTCCGAACTGTTTAATGCTTCGGTAAGACCGGCCCAGCCGCCAACCTTCACTGCCCGCTTAAATTCCTGCTCAATCTCCTGATTCGGAATAAATACTTCTCCGCTATTCCTGTCATATGCCAGGTATCCAAGATGGACAAGGAGCGTAAGTACATCATCCTTTGTCTTGAATGTAGTCATGTCATTTTGAAATGTAGTCGGATCGATCTCACACCGTCCGCCACCAAGCATTTCAATGATAGCTTCCTTGAGACCATCAAAATTCATATCAATATAAAACTTTAACGCTTCGTAGGTCTCTGTCTGTGTCCAGTAACTTTGGAAATCCTTCCAAGTCAATGCATCTACGACGGACTTGGGATTATAGATATGAAGACCGCTCAGACGATAGCCATCGTACCATTTCTCCATCTCATGATAGTCCATGCCATACTTTCTGCACTCTTCCTGTACTTCCTCCGCGGTAAAGCCGAAATATTCTCCCAGGTTCTTTGGCTCCACCATAGAATATTCCCCAAAAATATTAACTGCTGAGTGAGTGCCGTACTTCTTAATCGGAAGTATCCCCGTCATATAGGCAAGATCGACATATTCCGCTCCCTTAAAGAGACCGCGCAGGAAGTCAAGGTATTCCTCCTGTTTTTCTTTCCGGTTCTTCGCCAGTCGGAATACGCAGTCCCATTCGTCGATGATGAAGATAAAGCCCTTACCTGTACTTGAATATATCTGTTCCAATACATCCGGCAGATCACAGGATCCGACTTCAAAATATTCTCCATACTCTGTCTTAAGCTCCCGGATCACAACCTCCTGAATCCTATCGATAAACGTATCAAGATGTGATTCCTTATATAGAAACCTCTGCACATCCAGCC
>CAKSAI010000509.1 GCA_934434905.1 uncultured Lachnospiraceae bacterium
CTCCGAGGGAATCGCTGCAATCATGGGGCTGAGAAGCACCTCTGAAAGTCCCGCCGACGTAATCAGCGGCCTCGCCTTCACGACCTTCCCTACATTGAAGTACTTGGAGGATTCTTTTTATACGTTCCAGGAGTCCTGCCGTAAAGTTGCCTGAATCGACGGATGAAGCTGGATACGTTTGAATATCCAACTTCAGTCGCAATCTGTTTCAATGAAAGTTGCGTTGTATTAAGAAGTTCTTTTGCTTTTTTCATTCGTAGTGTTGTGTAATAATTCAGTAGATTATCCCCCTGCTTCTCCTTAAAGAAGAGACTCAGATAAGACAGAGACAAATCGAAATAATCCGCCAGTACTTGCAGCGAAAAGTTTTCGTCGCAGTAGTTTCTTTCAATTACATCCAGCATATCCTCTATGGTCAAAGGCGGTGCTTTCGGTCTATCCATCTGCTTTTTTGCCAGATATAAGGTATCTATCTCCTGTTCTAACAATTCCAAAAGAATCTTTGGGTCTTCGTTCCATTCGGGCTGTATAAGGTTTTCGTTAAATACCCGATCTTCCGATAGCGGCTTCAGCTTTCTTTGGGTTAAATGAATTAGTTTTCTCCATATATGACATTGTAATACAGAAGGCGAGCTTTGCTCTTTACATTTTTGACGTATCGCCTTTACCATCAGAACAAATTTATCCGGATCATTATTTTCTAATGCTTCATTTGCTTGATAAATTAATGGTTCGTAACAGATATCCAGTGATTTCTGCAGCTCTCTATAGTATGTTTGAGGTTCGAATGCAATATCCCAGAAACTGCGTGCCTCGATATAAGAACAGTGTATACCAGAGATTTCGGCATACATGCTCCCAACAGTCAACTGCGCAGTCGCATATAACTCCTGCAGATCAATACCCGCCATATATTGGCTCGCACCAATAATCCATACATTAAGATCATCAGCCATTGGTACACGAAACAAATATGGAAAGCAGCTCTCGTCGAAAAATATTTTTCGAACAGATCCTTTCTCTTGAAGCTCTTTCTGCCCTATAACTACAAAATGCCAGGTGGCATAGAGTGTCACACCGTATTTCTTGCCAGATTCTCGCATTTCTGTTTCATCATGGATTTTTTTCCCTACAAGCTGCTGAAGGAACGTTTGTCTGTTTCTGATTGCTACTGTCTTTTTATATTGAAGGATTTCTTTGTGCACAATCACAGAAAGACCCAGGAGCAAAACAATTAGAAGCAGATAGAGGTAATTGAGCCAGTGCAGGGGATAATGCAATTCCGTATGTTCTGCAAAACGGATATAATATAAATCGGTATTCGATATAGCCCCGTTTAGTATATAGTAATGATCATGCGATAGTGCCTGCGTTGTTTCTCCAGTAATTGTTTTTTTCATCAATTCTTCTATCCTGTCAGATGTCAGCGCATCTAAAATATCTCCGGAGATTTCTGAATAATTCAGCAGATTATAATTAGAGTCAAAGATATAAATATCTTTTTCTATGTCATTTCCAATCCAGGAATTTAGATTAGCCTCATTGATTTGAAAAATAACCACACCTTGTGTGATACCAGCGATCCTGTAAGGATAAACATATAGGATGTATTTGTTTTTCATCGTCTGGCTGGCAGATTGTCTGGTTGTAACATCACGGATAAAAAAAGGTTGCTGTGCCTTATGCATTTGCTCCAGAAATCGGTCACCCAGCTGTCCGCCGCCATAGGGCAGATTGAACCGAGTCATAAAGCTCCGGGTCGAATAGCTTGTTTTCGTGGAGTAAAAATATTCATCACAGAAGAAGTGCATAAAAATATCATCCACAATATTGTTGTTTGTAAAATGTGCATTCAATTCCTGCACCAGCTTACTGCCTTTTACCGGGAACTCTTGCAGGGAAAATGGATGTATCTCCTGATAGG
>CAKSAI010000510.1 GCA_934434905.1 uncultured Lachnospiraceae bacterium
GCTGTAGCTATGCCAGGAAAAAAAGTCAAACGGGCAATGATGGTTCTTTACATACTGAAGAAACCCTTCAAAAAATTCCAGAAAATACTCGGTGCGCGAAGAGGATTTTGCCTCCGCTATCACTTTCTTTTCCTCTAATATTGCATAGAATCCACAGCTTGCGTAACCGCCAATCTTTAAATGCGGGAATCTCTCCTTGAGATACTTTGAAACGACACCATAGAGTTCATAATATTGCTCTTTTGTGCCCCTCCACATCTCATTGATCATGATTTCTTCCTGATTATCCGGCTCGTTCCAGATTTCCCAATATTGTATGTCATAATGAAAACCGTTGGCCCAGCCCTCTGTATAATGTCGGATAACACCTTCGCAGATCTGCGCCCATTTCAGGTTATCCTTCGGCGGGTAAATCCGATATGCTTTTACCCTTGCATAATTCTCGATGGTAACTCCCAGGCGAAAGAAAGGCTCAATCCCCCGTTCCACAAGATTGGTAATAAGCCGGTCCGTAAAGGTAAAATCATAAGATGCCGGATCATATGGATCTGCATCAAAATCACGAAACAAATTCGGAATATCTACATATCTGTTACCGCCATAGGCTCCGGCTACATCATGCAGCCTGGAATATGGAACCATAGCATCCTTTAAATAATCAAACATATGGTATTCATCCCATAAAATGGGCGGCTGTCCAACGCCATGCATTGGCTTTACGGTTCCTGTTATTTTGTCAAAATTCACCTTCACCTGTTTCATAATCCATAACCCTTCTTATTTTGGATTGAGTGTATAATGTTTTAACCTGAATGTCAATCGTTCCGTCAAACGAATTTCTACTTCTCTTCCTTCGGGAGTATCACCCTGCGTCGTACAAACACAACCGTCAACACCGTAAGGATAAGCGCTGCCGCAGAAAGCACCTGCTGTGCGTATATCGGCAATCCCCAAAGCGTATTTCCGTTTTGCTGAATCGCCGAGACCAGCGGACTGACCGCCAGTGTCGTTAAGAATCCCGCGATACCTGCACCTGCCTGGCAGATAGCCAGAGAATCCGCCCGCTTGTCCGGGGTTACATAATCAAAGATGAGATTGATCAGGGCACTGTTTATCCCACCCTGGGCTACCCCGTGGCAGATATAGTAACCGGCAAACAGAATCCTTCCATTTGCCGGAACCGCAAAGGCAGCGCAGAGATATCCGACACCCAGTATCAACAGGCATTTCTCCACCATCTCTGCAAAGGAGCGTTTATCCGCATAGCTTCCCCAGAATCTGGAAACGAGAATCCGCACAATGCTGCCTAGCATGGTAAACGCCGATACCAGCTTTAAGCTGAACCCCAGCTCATGGATCTGATATGTCCCGTAAAAAGGCATCGCAAGATAGGTGGCAATATTGTATAAGACAAAAACCAGGGATACCTTTGCGATATTTTTATTATTTAAAACATCCCGAAGGTTCTCCCGGAAGCTTCTGCGTTCCACATGCTCCACCGGCCGCTCTACCGCCAGCGCCATCGTCACAGTATGCAGGATCATCAGTACAAATATAGCGCCACCGGACAGGGCAAAGGCTGTCCGTATCTCATTCCTGCCCGAAAAGTAATCTACCACAACTCCCATAGAGAAGGAGAACGCCATTCCGATAACCAGCGAAACAATTTCTTTATTTGCCGTAAATCTTCCTCTGTGTCCATCCTCCACCAACGCCATCAGCCAACTGATCTTCTTCGGATGCGCAATATTATACAAGAGATACGCCAGAATGATCACCACGGCAAAAGCCACAATCTTAAGCTGCTTTCCACCGCCGCCTAAAGGAATCACATACAGCATCATAAACAGCAGTTGATTGAGAACGCTGAGTATCACAACAAAGCGCTTCACTTGCTGCCTGCGATAAACCGCGGACAGCAG
>CAKSAI010000511.1 GCA_934434905.1 uncultured Lachnospiraceae bacterium
ATGCATTTACATAGTACCAGAAAGTGGTGCGATAGAAAAAGGAAAGAAGGAAACAGGAATGAATGTATTAGTAATTAATTGCGGAAGCTCTTCGCTGAAGTTCCAGCTGATCAATTCCGATACGGAGGATGTTCTGGCAAAGGGACTTTGCGAGCGGATCGGTATCGAGGGAAGTCAGCTGGTATATCAGCCGGCAGGCGGTGACAAGGAGAAGACCCAGGCGTCTATGCCCACCCATACGGAGGCTATTCGGATGGTTCTTAACGCGCTTGTGAATGAGAAGACGGGCGTGATCGGAAGTCTTGCTGAGATCGGCGCTGTAGGACACAGAGTCGTACATGGCGGGGAGAAGTTCGCCAGCTCCTGTGTGATCACGGAGGAGATGCTGAAGGTGGTAGAGGAGTGCAACGATCTGGCACCGCTGCATAATCCGGCAAACCTCATCGGGATCCGCGCATGCCAGGAACTGATGCCGGGTGTTCCGATGGTTGGCGTGTTTGATACCGCATTCCATCAGACCATGCCGGAGAAGGCATATTTGTATGGACTTCCCTATGAATATTATGAGAAATACAAGGTTCGCAGATACGGCTTCCACGGAACCTCCCACAGCTATGTCAGCAAGCGTGCGGCGGAGCTGGAAGGAAAGCCATACGATCAGCTTAAGACCATCGTCTGCCATCTTGGTAACGGCTCATCGGTCTGCGCAGTGAAGAATGGAGAGTCCGTGGATACATCCATGGGACTGACTCCGCTGGAGGGACTGATCATGGGAACACGTTCCGGTGATATCGATCCCGGTGCCATGGAATTCATTGCCAAGAAGGAAGGCAAGGATATCTATCAGGTGATGGAGATCCTGAATAAGAAGTCCGGTGTACTCGGAATCTCCGGTATCTCCAGCGACTTCCGTGATCTGGAGGATGCAGCCTTTAACAAGAACGATCCGGCCGGAACGCGTGCTTTGGAGACCTTTGAGTATCATGTGGCGAAGTATATCGGTGCTTACACAGCGGCCATGAACGGCGTCGACGTGATCTGCTTCACGGCGGGTGTCGGTGAGAACGGCCCGGAGACCCGTAAGGCGATCTGCAGCTACCTTGGTTATCTGGGAGTTGAGATCGATGACGAGGCGAACCAGGTGAGAGGAAAGGAGCAGGTGATCTCCACTCCGAACTCCAAGGTGAAGGTATACTGCCTGCCCACCAACGAGGAACTGGCTATTGCCAGGGAAACTGTGGCGCTGGTAAAATAAATTTTTTTGGGAATTGACAAATGAATTCCGAGTATGTATAATATTACAAGTGTGGATAGGAGACTGTCATGTTAGTAGATGTATCTGAAGTTCTCTCCAATGAGAATAAAGCGGTAACAAGGGATGTGGAGATTGATTTCACAGTCTTTGATGCCGGGCGGGGCGAGTTTCAGGTGCTTAATAAGACGGCCTTCCCTCTGTCTGTTTCCAATGTGGAGGGTAAGCGACTGACCATTGCGGGCAGGACAGAAGTAACCATTGCGATTCCATGTGACCGCTGTTTGACCGAGGTGCCGGTGAATTTCCCGATAGAGATCTCTGAGGAGATCGATATTCCGAAGCTCCTGGCAGGGGATGCAGCCCAGCTGGAAGAGACAAGCTACATGTTAGGAACAAGTCTGGATGTAGATAAACTTATTTTTGGAGAGATATTGGTGAGCTGGCCAACGAAGGTTTTGTGCAGGGAGGACTGCAGGGGCATCTGTAAGCGATGCGGAACCAATCTGAACCTTGCGGCCTGCCAATGCCAGAAGACAGAACCAGATCCAAGAATGGCAGCAATCCAGGATATATTTAACCAATTTAAGGAGGTGTGACCATGTCTATTTGTCCGAAGAATAAATCTTCCAAGGGAAGACGCGATAAGCGCAGAGCGAACTGGAAG
>CAKSAI010000512.1 GCA_934434905.1 uncultured Lachnospiraceae bacterium
GGCTGGAGGAACTGCTTCAGAGTATAGAGGAAAAACTGAAAGAGATTCCGTATGTGGAAAAGCTGATGGAGATCCAGGGAATCGGGTTGGTGACAGTGAGCAGTTTTATTGCCGAGGTGGGAGACATTGGACGTTTTGACAACCCTAAACAGCTGCAGAAGTTGGCAGGATATGCAATTGTGGCGAACGATTCCGGTAAACATAACGGAGAAAGCCGGATCAGCTACCGAGGTCGGAAGCGACTGAGATATGTGCTGTATGAAGCAGCGATATCGCTGATCGGAAGAAATGCAGAATTCCGGAAAATACATGAGTATTACCAAACCCGTAAAGTGAACCCACTGAAGAAGATGCAGTCAGTGGTGGCAGTGGCCTGTAAAATACTGCGAGTATTCTACACAATCCTGACAAAGGGAGTGGATTATGATGCAGGGAAGCTGGTGAGTGACATCAGGCATCCACAACTGCAGGTGGTTTAAGAAACTAAAGGGTAGAATCAGGAATGCCTTGTTACAGTTGAATTGAACTCTTAAAAGGAAGTTCAAAATCACATTTATTGCGGGGTTCATTGAAGGAATTATGAGGGTGGAGAATACGGTGCTTTTTAATCTCCTTGGAAACAGTAGATGGATCTTTTCCGACCTCTTCAGCGATCTTTCGGAGTGAAACAGCAGCATCCAGTCTCTTTTCGATGATGACTCTGTTATCTTGTGTCATATGTTTGTGGTTACCAGGTATAGCTTTTGACATATTTTCCTCTTTTCTACTGCGAATGAGAGAACCTATGTCATAGTATAACAATCCGGGATTTTGTGAAAGACTAAATTCCAGCATGGAGTGGAATTTAATTTTTCATTTAAGCAAAAATAATAAATTATTAAAAAATGCTTGCTTTTTGTCGGCTGTTCAGTTATAATAGCATTTGTCAACGGGGTGTGGCTCAGTTTGGTTAGAGCGCCGTCTTAGGGAGGCGGAGGCCGCAAGTTCGAATCTTGTCACTCCGATTTATATTTATAGAAAGCTGTCTCATACGAGACAGCTTTTTTTCACCTGTGAATCGATAATAGTTCAGACACGCCATTCGCAAGGCTACAAATTCGTCAAAAGCAAACCAGAAGTTTCTAAGGGCGGGCGCATGTGGAATCCAATGAGGGGAGTCATGTAAAAACGCCGGCCCTTGGGTTGCGTACTTTGCAACCCTAGTGCCGCTGCGTTTTTAATTGAGCGAAAGCGTCCCCCGAATGGATCCGCACGTGCCCCGCCCGCAACTCTGCACTAACCATATTTATGCATTGATATAGTTTTATAATTTCAACCGGCAAACTGACTATTATACAATTGCGCATAAAACCCGTTCGCCGCAAGCAGGATTTCGTGATTTCCCTGTTCGATAATATTTCCGTCCTTCATCACCAGAATCACATCCGCTTCCCGAATTGTGGAAAGTCTGTGTGCTACAATGAAGCTGGTTCGTCCTTCCATCATCCGCGCAAAGGCTTGCTGAATCTTACATTCTGTTCTGGTATCAATGGAAGAGGTTGCTTCATCCAGAATCAACATCGGCGGAAGACAAAGCATGACTCTTGCAATGCACAAAAGCTGTTTCTGCCCCTGACTCAAACCGCCCCCGTCCTCCGTGATTACGGTTTCATATCCTTCCGGGAGCCGCTTGATAAAGCTGTGCGCGTGAGCGGCTTTTGCTGCCGCAACCACTTCTTCCATAGAAGCCTCCGGCTTTCCCATGCAGATATTATCCCGAATGGTACCGCTTCTTAACCAGGTCTCCTGCAATACCATTCCATAGGAAGTCCGTAAGCTTCCTCTTGTAATGTGGCGGATATCCTCTCCGTCTACCCGTATTTCACCCTGCTGTACATCATAAAAGCGCATCAGCAGATTAATCAATGTCGTTTTTCCGC
>CAKSAI010000513.1 GCA_934434905.1 uncultured Lachnospiraceae bacterium
ACCCCGACCTCATTGCATTTTCCCAAGTGCTGGGAGTGAACACGGATATCCGAGAGAATAAGGAAGAAATATATTACGAGGATTCCGACGGAAACGAGAAAAGCTATGTGCCGCCCCGTTATACATGTGACTATGAGTTCAATGTAACGATCCGAGTGGATTCACCATGGTTTGACGAGATAGAGCTGGAGCTGAGCGATGGCAACCGTCCCGACAGCCGCTACACCGATTTGTACCGCGAATATGAGCGCAGGACGCATGAGCTTGAGGATATTCTGATGCGCCGGGATGAGCGAAATCGCGTATGGGATGGCGACGGCATGATGAACAGGGTAGGATACACAGGCAACCGTCCGGAGAAAACCGTTTCCGTTCCGCAACCGACGGGTGGTGAGGTGTGGATATGCCCTTCCTGCGGAGCACAAAGCAACGGTAAATTTTGTTCAAACTGCGGCGCCGTAAAAGCCGTAACGTGTTCCTGCTGTGCAAATTGCGGTTGGAGACCTGCGGACGGACAGAGTATGCCGAAATTCTGCCCGGAGTGCGGCAGACCGCTTCAATAAAACTATGAAGCATACCGTATGCAAGGTTGTGACTGTTGTGTTTGCCCTCTTACCGTTTTTCGGGCTTTTCGGTTGCAGCGGAAGCGGAAAATACACGGCCGATGATATCGTTTTAATCAATACCGCTTATTACGGAACGGAACGGAACCCGGTGTATTCCTTTGCCCTGAAAAAAGAAGAAGATTGCTGGTTCTTCTCTGCAGACTGTCTTGTGGGAAATCAAAAGGAGCATTACACCTCGTTCAGCTCTTTCCCGATAACGGCAGAGGATGCGGAGGATTTCCTTCGGATCATTCGTGAGGACGGCGAGATAGAGAGGCTTTGGAAGCATCGCAATCCAAAACGCTTTTTTCATATATCCGACGTGCCGGCACGCAGTTCCGGAATGACCTTCTCTGACGGAAACACGATAGAGAAGGAAACAATGTTCGGCGACAGGGCACTTAATTATCTCTATGCGCTTGCCGACAGGTATTATGAGGCGGCTGAAAGCTCGGCGGACACTACGACAGATACAGCAATGAACTGAACGTCATCTTGTATCACCTTGCCAAAGCAAGAAAAAACTATAAAAAACAAACCGACACTGTCGGTGAAAAAAGGAGGATTATTATGGCTAATAAATGCGCGATCTGTGGTGCGGAGATCAATCTGATCCAAACCCAGAAACTGGCGGACGGCAACTGTATATGCCGCAAAAACTGCAGAAAAAAAGGATTCAAGGCATATGACTATGTACACGGCAATCTTCAGGGCGTCAAGGCGCATCTTGCACAGGTGGAGCGCGGCACCAAGCTGTGGCAGCACTATTTCATTCCGCGAGAGAAAACAAAGGATAAGAGCAAAAAACTGAAGCGCTTCGGCACCTATCTCTATGTGGCGGAGGATATCGGACTTATGGCATTCGTCCAGAACGATTATAAGTTTATGATGTTCGGCAAGACCACCCGCGCCTGTGTGTACCGTATTGCCGACCTGCGCAGCTATAAGTATGAAGAGCAGGTTGTCAAAAACGGTGATAAGACCGAGAAGAAATCCTTGGCACGGCTCAGCTTTATCAATACGGAGGGTCTTTATGAGTTTGTTCTCACCATGAACAATATCAAGGATTTCGAAAAGCTCAAAAAATACTTTGATACGCTGTTCGGCATACAGAATACACTCGGCAACGCCTCGAATGTTTGGAAGCAGCAGATGACTGCGGTTAAGGATATAGCTGCGGGCTTTTCCGCCACAGTAAAGGGAGAATCTGACGCCGATGCCAAAGCAGCACAGGCGGTAGACTCTTTGGATGCCGCAATCTACGGAGACCGCACCGAGTGGATTCGGAAGGCGGATGCGGCGCTTG
>CAKSAI010000514.1 GCA_934434905.1 uncultured Lachnospiraceae bacterium
TAACGAGGAAAATGGTTGCCATGCTTGCATGCGCAAACATTTGACGAGTATCTCCATCGAGACGTTAGTCGAGATGGTATACTTAATAAAACTCTGAAGCAAGGATTGATTATATATGGGTAAGATTATATTTTTAGATATCGATGGGACAATCCGTGGCTTCTCCGGCATGATCCCGGATTCAGCCAGAGAAGCTATCGCGAAGGCGCGGCAGAACGGCCATAAGGTCTGCCTCAGCAGCGGACGGCCCTATTTCCAGGTGCCCGGGATGCTTCCCGGTCTTAAGTTCGACGGCGTGATCTCCGGCTCCGGCAGCTATGTCTCCTACGAAGGGGAATGTCTGCGCCACAAATACATTACCCAGTTCACCTACCTGGCTCTCTGCAACTATCTTACGCAGCATGGGTGCGTATTCGAATTGATGACGCACAACAACTATTATGTGCTGCAGCAGTCCGTGGAGGAATTCCTGACGATCGGCCGGGAGATTCAGACAGCGCTTGGAGAAACTGCAGCGAATTTCGTGGATGACGAGCCGACTGTAATCGAGTCTCTGCTGGATGTGTACGAGATCGAGAAGATCCTCTTCTTCAGTGAGACGCTCTCCCTGGAGGATGTGAAGCGCACCTGGGACACCTGCTTCTACATCGTACCCTCCAGTGTTCCCTGCGGTGATAGGATCGCCGGGGAGATTACTCCTGCGAACGTCACAAAGGCTGCAGGCATCTTAAGTATTCTGGAAAAGAGCGGACACGAAATAGCCGATGTGATCGCCATCGGCGACAGTGATAACGATATCGACATGCTAAAACTGGCTGGACGCGGCATTGCCATGGGTAATGGAAATGACGCTGTAAAGGCTGTCGCAGATTATGTGACGCTGCCCCTTGACCAGGATGGACTGTATCATGCTTTCGTACACGAGGGGCTGATCTGAGACAGGCTGTGATTATGAAAGCGGTAATTTCACTATTTACCGTTGCCGACATAATTTTCCCCAATCACATTTTGTACAATCGGCCCCGGCAATACATTAAGTATTTTTTTCAATGCCTTTTCATGCAGATAGGCAGGGTTTAAAGATTGTTTCTGATATTGTAAGTAAGTACCCTCCGTTCTCGCCGACAGAAGCTTTGCGAAAAATTGTTCCCAGCTAAAATAAATTTCACTATCAATATAATCTTCCGGGTGTCTCAATATTTCCATGCATTCCTTATCTTCTAAAACATCCGAACGCAAAAGATCCCATTCAAAAGACTCTGGAAGATATAGCACAATTTGCTGCCCGTATTGGCTTAATCGCATAATTCGTTCCATATCAGAACCAAATGCGGCACCATCCGCAATGATCAATATTGCTTCTTCACTTTCAAGCATTGCACTTATATTCGATTTTCCATGCACTGAAACACACGGTATTTTGGGGTCCACAACATTTTTATAAAAATCATATCCCGAATTAGAATCTTCTATAATTATTTTATCTGGATGTATCTCCGTCATTATTTTGTAATCACCATACAGATGAAAAAATTCATTGTAAGTCTTTTTCAACCCGGCATATTTGCCCGACGTTCGGATTCCATAAATCTCATCAACACTATACGGCAGATTCGGAAGGTTGTCCCGCGTGACAATCACAAAATACCCCCTAGCTGCCTTGACAGTCGAGGCAAACTCCTCCGAAGTAATAAATCGATTGCACTCATCCACAAAGAAAATAGCCTCGTCATTCTCCGCCACCACTGATTTCCAGGTATCTGCCTGCAAAACAATACATGCTTTTTCGCATTGCACCTTCACTCCGCTTGTCTCGCCCTCACGATGATAGGCCTGAAGGAGCTCCAGAAGCGTTGTCTTTCCTGTCGCACTATCTCCACGAACTATCGTAATGTTCCTGCG
>CAKSAI010000515.1 GCA_934434905.1 uncultured Lachnospiraceae bacterium
CCTCGATACTGATCCCGCAGTCCGGGCAGGAAAAGCTCTGGCTGAAGCTGAGCATGCTCCCACCGGCTGCCTCCCCGCCGTTTACCTCGACAAGTGCGAGACCATTGGCGAGATGCAGTACATTTTCCATCGAGTCTGTCAGCCTCTGCTCAATTCCCGGCTTCACGATCAGACGATCTACGACAATCTCAATATTGTGCTTGATATTTTTTTCCAGCCTGATATCTTCAGAAAGCTCATACATGCTTCCGTCAATACGCACCCGGACGTAGCCGCTGCGCTTGGCCTGCTCAAAGATCTTCTGGTGCGTTCCCTTCCGGCCCCGCACTACCGGCGCCATGACCTGGATCTTCGTTCCCTCCGGCATAGCCATAATCTGATCCACCATCTGGTCCACGCTCTGCTTCTTGATCTCCCTGCCACAGTTGGGGCAATGGGGAATACCGATACGCGCATACAGCAGCCGGAAATAATCATAGATCTCGGTGACGGTTCCCACCGTGGATCTGGGATTGCGGTTGGTGGACTTCTGATCTATGGAGATAGCCGGTGACAATCCTTCAATCTTCTCCACATTCGGCTTCTCCATCTGCCCTAAGAACTGCCTGGCGTAGGAGGACAGGGATTCCATATAACGCCGCTGTCCCTCCGCATAGATGGTATCGAAGGCCAGCGACGACTTGCCGGAGCCGCTCAAACCGGTCAGGACGACCAGTTCATTCCGCGGAATGTCCACATCCAGATTCTTCAGATTGTTCTCGTTGGCACCTCTTATTTTAATATACTTTCGTTCTTCCATTTACTGAAAATCTCCTGTTCTGCTATATACTACATAGTTCAGCCCACACCCATTTCGTTGGCTATGGCTGAACTGTTACACTACATACTCTGCAGCATCTTTTTTAAGCTTATCATCTTGTCGCGCAGCTCAGCCGCTGCCTCGAAGTTCAGATCCGCCGCCGCCTGCTGCATCTTCTTCTGCACATCTGCTATCAGCTTCTCCAGTTCCTTACGGCTCATGGACTCCGGTTCCTTCTTGAACTCGTATTCCTCCCTGGCTACCTTCTTGGAGACAGCGATCAGATCCCGGACGGACTTCTCGATGGTCTTGGGTGTAATCCCATGCTCCTTGTTGTACGCCTCCTGCAGAGAACGACGCCGATTGGTCTCCCCGATTGCCATCTTCATGGAATCGGTCATGGTATCCGCATACATGATAACATGTCCCTCCGAGTTCCGGGCCGCCCGCCCGATGGTCTGAATGAGGGATGTCTCGGAACGCAGGAAGCCTTCCTTATCCGCATCTAATATCGCCACCAGGGTGATCTCCGGGATGTCCAGGCCCTCCCGCAGCAGGTTGATTCCCACCAACACATCGAACACATCCAAACGCAGATCCCGGATGATCTCTGCCCGCTCCAGGGTATCAATATCGGAGTGCAGATACTTCACGCGAATCCCGATCTCCCGCATGTAATCGGTCAGATCCTCCGCCATACGCTTCGTCAGTGTGGTGATCAGTATCTTGTGCTTCTTCGCGACTTCCTTATTCACCTCGCCGATGAGGTCATCGATCTGTCCCTCCACCGGCCGCACATCCACCTCCGGATCCAGAAGTCCGGTGGGTCTTATGATCTGCTCCACCCGCAGCAATTCATGCTCCTTCTCATAGACATTGGGCGTAGCTGACACAAACATCATCTGGTCGATCTTACTCTCAAACTCTTCAAAATTCAAGGGCCGATTGTCCAATGCAGAGGGCAGGCGGAACCCATAATCCACCAGCGTCCGCTTCCTGGACTGGTCTCCGGCATACATTCCCCGTATCTGGGGTATCGTTATATGAGACTCATCCACAATAATCAGAAATTCCTCCGGGAAATAATCCAGCAATGTGT
>CAKSAI010000516.1 GCA_934434905.1 uncultured Lachnospiraceae bacterium
CATCATGATTTATCCATTTCTGTATCTTATACTGTAATTGTCAGATGCAGACAGGCAAAGCATAAACAGCTTGCAGCAGCAAAATGTATCATAAAAACTTTTTCATAATAATGCCGGGAATCGTGTCCTGGCATCCTCCCTTTCTTTATAGTGATAACAGCCGCAGTACCTTTGTAAGGTTTGCGGCTGTGTTACTTTTTTGTTGTATCGTGAGCATAGCTCACTCAATGCATTTCGCAAAATCACACTTGCAAGCAAGTGATTTTGCTTCATTATATCCTATTATACTCACATCAATTCCGAAGCAGCCTGTGTGGCAGCGGAATTGCATACTTACCGGAAAGGAGCTTCTTTATGAAGTCACTTAAGAAAAAAAGCCTTCGTGCCAACCTGCTTTTACTGATTATTTATGCCATTGCCTTCTTCGGCTTCGCCGGCGTCGCGACGCCATCCCTGATTCTTTTACTGAAGGGGCCTGCGGATTTTGATTCCCTTGACTTTAACGGAACTATTGACGGACAGTACGTAAAGGCTACTCTTTACGGAATCTATGACGCTTACTGCGAAGAGACTACAGACGGTACCGTTTCTGCAAGAGAGTATATTATCGATGCGGGAGAATCTGATTATTTCATGTCTCTGCGTGTCGCATCTTCCGGCTTAGATGCCGCCGAAGCGCTACTGGATGCTTCCATCGCCTACATGGACGGAAAGGATGACGGTACTCTGCTGGAAGAAGCCCAGTACGAAGTCACCGGCACCATTCATCCCATTTCCGCAGATTCCCTTGCTTTTTATCATGAATATCTGGACTATGATTCCATGGATGCGGAAAGTCAGAGCTATTTCCTGCCCTATTGGCTGGAAGTAGGGGATATCGGGGATAACGACCCAACCAGTATTGTGATTCTGCTCATTTTCGCACTTTTGTTCCTGATTCTGGAAGTGTGCCTGATTGTCCGTCTGGCATCCGGTAAATATCAGGCCAGTGTTAAAAAATACATTGAGTCTTCTCCCAATCCTGCATCTGCCGCGGAAAAAGTGGAAGCATTCTTAAAAGACAATGCGTATCAGGATGAACTGAAAGCCAATCACAATTTCGTGACAGGACAGAATCACGGAACAACCGCTTTCGGAGAGACCGCTCAAATTGCCTGGATTTACAAACACATTACCACACAAAAAATGTACCACATTCTGACGATCGGCCGCACCTACTCTGCAGTCCTTGGTTTTGCAAACGGCTCCCGCCAGACCATTGCTTTTAAGAACCAGGCCAATGCCGATAAAGCCATTACCACGCTTACCGCTCTGTGCCCGAAGGCCATTGTGGGCTATACAAAAGAACTGGAACAGAGCTTTATCAAAGATCTGCCGCATTTCCTGGAGATCAAATTTAATACCGAAGAACGGAGCAGTGAGAACATATAGCCCGTAGTAAGAGAAGGATCCGCGGTTTATGAAACCGAAGATCCTTCTTTTGCCTGCGGTGAAAGCAGCTTTTCACGTACCATCATAAGGGCATAACCCAGCAGGTTTTGCCCCTGCCATTTTGCTCGGTCAAGTTTGTCAGGGTCACGCATGGATAGACCGATGCCCCATATCCGATCCTTCACCGCACATTCGGCAAGAACAGCGCTTCCTGTTTTTTTCAGTTGTTCCCATAATTCGGAGTTCTGCGAGAATTTTGCTAAAAGCCCCTCGTAGACAACAATCTGCCGGACACCGTTCCACAGGCTTTCGTCATAGCCTGACACAAGCCGTCCGAGAGTTTTGATTTCGGTGACATCCTCCGTGACGAGGATCTGTGCGGCGACTTTATCATCGCCAAAGCAGACCGCCTTGCGGTACATCATATACTGCTCCATTGAGGAAAAAGTAACACCATCCAGTGCAAA
>CAKSAI010000517.1 GCA_934434905.1 uncultured Lachnospiraceae bacterium
TCTTTATGTTATAATGTATATGTGGGCATATAAGGCTATATGGAGGTAAAACATGTTTGTCGAATCTTTTAAAAATAATGGTATTCCCTATCTTCGGCTGGTTCGCAACGACCGCGTTACAAATAAAAATGGAGTAAGAACAGCAACAAAAAAAGTGATTCTTAACATAGGTCCGCTTTCCCGTTTTAATGATGGACAGCCGGATTATGTGGAGCGCTTAAAAAAATCTTTTAAAGCAGGCACCCCTCTCATCCCTGCTCTTCTGCCATATTGCTCAAAAGAACAGCCTGCTGAAAACTATCCCACGCAGATGCAGGAGGGGAGTCCTGAGTGTTTGGGGCATCCCAGACTTTTTTCTCATGTATTACTGGAAAGAATACTGGAAGAATTAGGCCTTAACACGTTCTTCTCTTCCTACAAAGGTTTTACCAAACTGCAGTATGATGTTTACGGTTTCGCAAAGCTTCTTACCTTTGGTCGCCTTTTGAATCCGGCTTCTAAAATCGTTACCGTAAGGCAGAACAACGATTATTACGAACCTGTTCTGGCTGAAGGTTTTAATCCTGATAACATTTATGACACCCTGACCTTTATTTATGAAAACAAGGATAAGATCATACGCCGCATCAATACAAATCTTGTTAAAAAGGCCCATCGTTCACCTCAGATTATTTATTACGATGTAACCAATTTCTATTTCGAGATTGAAGAGCCGGATGAAGATATCCTTGACGAAGATGGTACCGTACTCGAAAAAGGGATACGGAAAATGGGAGTGTGTAAAGAAGAACGGAAACTCCCTATCCTTCAGATGGGACTGTTTATGGACGATGATGGTATTCCGATTGCCGTGGAATCCTTCCCCGGAAATACGTTGGATCATCTTACTCTTCGTCCTGCATTAAAAAGAAATATTGATGACCTGGATTTATCGCGTTTTATCCTGATCGCCGATCGCGGTATCTGCAATTACATGAATCTGCTTCACGTTTTGGATGCCGGTAATGGTTATATCGTTTCCAAAAGTCTTCTGAAAAGCACAAAAAAGGAACAGGAATGGGCTTATGGAGATGAAGACTTTATAAAAGTAAGTGAAGATTTCAAATATAAATCCAGAATTGTCAGGCATACAAAAACGGACGAAAACGGGCAAAAACGTACGATTGAAGAAAAGGTGGTTGTATATTGGAGCCGCAAATTTCAGGCAAGATGCGAACGTGAAAATAAAAAGTTTTTAGAGTTTCTGAAAAAGTTAGAAGAATCTCCGGAAAATTTTCGGATTACCGCACTTCAGTCTAAAAGTCTGCGTAAGTTCTTAAAAAAAGAATGCGTAAATCAGAAAACCGGAGAAGTTATAAACTCTTCGGACATGAAGGCCTTGATTGATTTTGACAGGGTTGCCGAATATAGAAAAAGCATGGGGTATTATCAAATAGTAACTTCCGAACTTACTATGGACCCGCAGGATGTGATTGAAAAATATCATGGGCTGACCCAGATTGAAGACCAATTCCGGGTGATGAAAAGCGGCCTGGAGGCACGCCCTTTCCATGTACGCACTCCCGAGCACATGGAGGCTCATGTTTTGATCTGTATGATATCGCTGATAATGCTACGTCTCATTCAGAAAAGAATTATCCGTTCCGGTCTTGTGAATGTGGATAAACAAGCTTTCTGGAATACGGGATTAAGCTGTGAAAGGATTCAGCAGGCTCTGAATAAATGGAAGGTTGATCTTATGCCGGCTGATCTGTATCGTTTCATGGATGTAGATGATCCTGATTTAAAGCTGATACTGGATGCATTCGATATTAAAATACCACTAAAACTGTATCGGAAGGCAGAACTAAAAGCACTAAAGAAGAACATAAAGATTTTCATGTAGGTATATTGCGT
>CAKSAI010000518.1 GCA_934434905.1 uncultured Lachnospiraceae bacterium
TCATCTCCACAGTAAGCTTGCGCTCCTCATCGGCAAGCTCACAGCGGCCGAAGCCGGTCATGCTCTTGATCATAGAAAGCCTCCTGGCCTCCCTTGCGGGAAGATTCTTCTATGGATGTCTCGTCCTCATAAAGAAACCCTGCATGCATAGATGAAAACATTATAGAACAAATTTTGGTAATAGTCAAATTTCTTTTGAAAAGTTTTGACTTACCTTCCCGTCTATCACATCGATCACAAGCCAGCCATCCTTTACCGGAATCCGGGCATGGATTTCCTCAATTCCCATCGCATGGGGATTTACCTCATACGTCTTCCCTCCGTCTGCAAGCTTCAGGCCAAGCATATATTCAATGATAAATGCAAGTACACCGGAAGCCCAGCCATGGCAGAGGGAATGCCGGAAGCCCTTATAGCAGAAAGCGCCGTAGTCCCCGTGGATATCCTTCTCCCCGGCCTTTGGAAGCTCATCAATACGGCCGCTGCCCGCAAGCCATTCCATATGGAAGTCCTCCCAGAAGGTCGTTGCGCCCCTGGAAAGCATGGCACCAAAGTATTCCTTTATAATAGAAAGCATATCCTTGCCATCTGCAAGCCCATCGGCAGTCAATATGTAATAGGACATGAAGGTTGAGAAACCCTCTGCACCGCCCTTCTCAAGGAACTTATCCTCTCCGTCTGCCGCTCTTCCTGCCAGTATCTGAAATGCCCTGGTCTGCTTAAACTCACAAGGCATATCCAGATACTTCTCCAGCTTCTGGATGATTGATGTACAAGCATCATTCTCTTCAAAGGCCAAAAACGCCTTCGCCGCATAGATGATCAGCGAAGCTGTGCCAATAACCGCGTCCGGTGTTCCGCAGGTCGGCCAGTCCAGGAAGAATGACATTCCGCCTGTCCGCAACTGAAAATCCATCTCGCCTTTTTCATCAATACAGCCGTCGAACTTCTCAAAAATCTCCTTTGCATAACCCTTGTTTTTCCGGAAATACTTATTGTTTCCGGTCAATCTGCAGTAATCGCAGAGATTGATGACCCACCATGCGGAATAGGTGGGAATGACGTTGATCCAGGTATCCTTCGGGGTTTCCGCCCGCAGGAAGGAAAGAGAATTCGTAATGTTCTGGTTATCGCCGAACAAATAAATCGACGTAATGATCTCCTGATTCAAGTCGCCGCTCCATACCAGCCGATCACGCTTGATGCCATCCCAGATGTAACCATTCTGGAAATTCAGCTTCAGCGTATATGCTGCTGTATCGATGATCTGATTCAGCTTAGGATCGCTGGTGGTAATATAGCCTTCCTTCTCGAACTTCGGCAGCATACTGACGGCATAAATGTTCCTTATATACACGGGTTCTTCCGTCAGAAGCTCAATCCTTGCAAAACGAAAGCCGGAAAGACCGAAGGTCAGATCCGACATATTGGAAATCTTTGCTTCAAAATCACGGGGTGAATGGTCGTTTGTCGCATTCTTCTCTCCTCCGGTCGTGGAACATGCCTCCGAGATAGATTCTCCCAATGTAATGCGAAACAGCGCTGTACCGCCTGTCAATGCACGCGTGATAAACCGGATACTGCCGCACAGCTCCTTCCCATAGTCAAGCAGCACATATGCGCCCTTCTTCTGGAAGCATGCCACATGTGCCATCTGAAAGGAGACACATGGCGCCTTGGCGCGCAGAAGCTCCTTTGCATGCGTTACCTTCTTAGATTCCTTTACTGCCACCGGGAGCAGCCTTTCCTTTACCATTGTGTAGTCATCATCGTTCCATTTTTCTAACATAATTCTCTCTGCCCTTTCTTCTTATCTTAAAGTTTAAATTTTTATTATATTAATCTCATCTACTCTACTC
>CAKSAI010000519.1 GCA_934434905.1 uncultured Lachnospiraceae bacterium
ATATTATCCAGTATGGGTGGATTCCGAATGTATTTTTTAAGGAGGATATCACCTCGGAGGATCCATTAAAAAGTGGGGATGTATTAGTAATAAAAGGAACCTTCCGTAATGAAAAAGAGCAATTTGATGTAAAAGAAACAACGTTCTTGTGGAATGGTTCTGCGTGGGTGATGTATGTACCTCTTGAGAATATACACAAGGTCACATTGACACCACACAATGTACATAATGCCGCGAATGTAGTATACATATCTGCAGCCAGTGAGCCTGCATCATCGTTTGAGGCAGATAAGAATTTCAGGCCGGGTTCTTACAATGGAACAGTAACATTGAACGATGTCGTTTTAACCGAAGGAACAGATTATGCATTTATGACATCTTATTCTCCGAATGCGTTGTATTCCGTTCAGCTTTTGAATGGGAGAACCTGGAATACGGGTGATAAGCTGAGCATTTCGGGACAGTTTGCATACAATGGGACTACAGAAGGAATCGAAGTCAGCAGCTTTACGATGTGGTTTGATGGGATAAGCTGGACGACGACAGAGGTTGTGCTTAAAACACCGGGGGATCTTAATAATGATGGTGCCTGGACGGTACTTGACCTGGTTAGGTTCAAGAAGTATCTTGCAAGCGGGATCGCAGCAGAGTATAAATCTGTCACCGAATTGACAGGCGATGGAGTGGTAGATCATAAGGATGTACAGGAACTGCGGTATATTATTTTAGGGAAGCACCAGGTGATTGATGGACAGATCGTGACGAAGTACCTGTCGGATGATAAGATCAATATCTTTGCAGACGGGCCGGTTGTGCAGAATAATGACGCACTGGTAATGGCATATTTCAATGCGGGTTTTACTACGCTGGTAATGACGGAGGATTTTACGGGCGCCATGGATGCGGATGGAAATACAAGCATTACGAATGCGGATGGAACGCTGGATAACGATTACAGGAATTGTATTACTACCGCATTGAAGTATGGAGATGTTATGGTGCGCAACCATTCGAATACATCTGATTATTTTACGAAAAACCTGTATACCCAGTTATATGATCTGGGGGTTCGGCAATTTTATATCTGGGATGAGCCGACGCCGCAGAATAACGGATTTTTCGGTATCGGAAAAGAAGAGGGAGATATCCCGGCGGTTGCAGTCATGGCAGATAGCTTTGCAAAGCAACTGCCATCCGATGTCCTGTTCCATGTAAATCTGCTTCCGAGCTATGGAACCGGCAAGGGGAGCAGTTGGGGAGGCAAGATCTCACATGACGCCTATGTGGATCAGTATGTGTCGGATGTGGTTTCAAAGCTTCCGGCGCATAGACAGACGCTGTCGGTAGACAATTATCCCCTGCTGAGCAGCAAAACTATCCGGGAGTCTTATCTGAAGGATCTGTGGTATATCGGGAATAAAGCGAAAATGGCAAGAACCGACGGCAAAGATGTTGTGGTGAATTATTGTATTCAGGCATTTTCCGACTCGTCAAGTACAGAGCTTCGCACACCGGAAACACGTGCCGATCTCAGCTTCCAGGTTAATACCGGACTTGCGCTTGGCGCACAGAGCTTTGAATACTTCGAATATTATGATTACGATGCGGCATCCGATTCAATCAATGGTATTTTGTCCAATGGCCTGTATGATCAGGTACAGAGCATTAACAGGGAACTGAGGGCCTGGGATCATATTTTCTTATCCTTTGACTGGCAGGGTGTGAAGACTTACAATACTGCTGCGGCTTATACAAATGGCGTGACAGAGTTGGGATCACTCCAGAATATTTCCGTCTCCGCCAATCAGGCAACCCTGGTTGGAGAATATAAGTATGGAAACACGGAAGAGTATGGCTA
>CAKSAI010000520.1 GCA_934434905.1 uncultured Lachnospiraceae bacterium
GTGCAAAGGACAGAGAGATCACAGAGCAGAGTGAGGATGGAAGTGCGAAGAGCAGCAAAATGAAGGTTATCCAGACGGATGCCGCGATCAACCCTGGTAACAGTGTCCAAACAGATCATAAGATCCCTCACCCTCTGTGGTGCTGGTAATAGAAACGATGGAAGGCATTGTCTGCTGTGCAATACCGGACACATCTGCTGTTCCAATTGCCGTACCGGATACGGCACCGGTGTACTTCACATTATCTGTGGTATAAGCAATCTGCTGTCCGCCTGTGATATTGACTCCCAGCACCTTGCTGGAAAAATAACATACTCCCTGAAAACAAACAGCGGCAACGATGCCAAACAATACGGCAAGGCCGGCACAGGCAGCAATCTTCCTGCCACTGAGAAACCCCTTTTTGCCGGATGCTTTGTTTTCCTTCGAAGACTCCGGCTGTCCATAGGTCTGCTGCCGGTCATTTCTCGTCTGCTGTGTGCCCATGGAAGTCCATCCTTCATTCGCATTTTCAGACTGTTCTGCATGTGGAGTATCTGCCGTTTCCTGCGTCCGCGCCGCCCCATCGGTAGAATTTTGCGCTGCCCCTGCAGATGCCGCATTGTCACTGGCATGATAGTCTCCGGAGCTGGTAGCCTCCGGCTTGTGATCTCTATAAGAATAGCTGTAAACCGAGCTGTTCTGCTCTTCCCCGGCCGGTTTTACCGTATCTTCACTCTTTTCCATAGGATTGCCATACTCTCCGGTATACTGATTGGTATCCTGTGTATCCTGATTTTTCTCTTCCATATCGTGTAACCTGCCTTTCATTGATTTGAAAGAACCAATCTGTGGTCTTTCTCCCTCCATATCTACTGCATAAGTCTAACAGCGATTTGTGACCTACTTGTGAAAAACGAATAAAAATTTTGTTCCTTTTCGAAATAATATTGCGATTTATATCGGAAACTATTATAATAAGGTGGTTCAAAATCTTTATTAAGAAGGTGATAACGTGATCAAGGATAACCAAAAACTGTTAAATCTGATGCATGTGATCGTGGATGCGATCATTATTGCTCTTTCCTATATTTTAGCCTGGAGCCTGCGTTTTGAGGACACCTGGAGTCCTCTGGTACAATGGCGCATTATTCCCGCCCCGATCGGATACATCCGTCCCCGGCAGGATTACATCAACATGCTTGTATTTTTGGTTCCGTGCTATCTGATTATATATTATTTCTGCAATTTGTACAATCCGAAAAGAACTTCCAGCCGCCGGACGGAGCTTTTTAACCTGATCAAGGCCAATCTCCTGGGTGTTATTTATTGTGTGGCTGTTCTTTTCTTTATCAAACAGCAAAACTATGCACGACTGTTTCTTGGTATTTTTGCCATTATGAATCTATGTATTGATTTTATTTTCCGTATGACTGTCAACAAAATCCTGCGGAAAATGCGAAAGGCCGGCAAGAATCTGAAACATATCCTGCTGGTGGGCTACAGCCGTACGGCAGAAGGTTATATTGATCGTCTCCGTATTCATCCGGAATGGGGGTATTTTATACACGGCATCCTGGATGACCATAAAAACACGGAGGATTCCTACCGGGGCATTCCCGTCATCGGAAGCATCGCCATGCTGGAAGATCTGCTGAGCACCAATGCCTACGATGAAATTGCCATTACCCTGAGCATTGACGAGTTTTCCAAGCTGGAATCCATCGTAACGATCTGTGAGAAGGCCGGCGTTCATACCAAGTTTATTCCGGATTACAACCATGTGATCCCGACTAAGCCATATACGGAGGATCTGCTCGGCCTTGCGGTCATCAACATCCGTCACGTTCCGCTTTCCAACACGTTTAATA
>CAKSAI010000521.1 GCA_934434905.1 uncultured Lachnospiraceae bacterium
CATATTCAATCTTCCACTCCGGATGATTTACTTTGGCTGACTGCCATGCTGCATTGGCTTCTGTAATATTACAGATCTTCACAACACTCTTTCCTGCTTCAAAACGCTCTGCATTGGCGGAAGTCAGATCACTCTTTGACAGAAATCCCTTCTGATTCCATCTCACCATCCGCTTAAGATGCTCTTCATAACCGGGCAGCTCATAGAACGGTGTCAGTTCCACCTTTTCCGGGTCGGTAAAATCGTACGTATAGACACCGGTATGCTCGCCTGCCAGATACCAATGCTCATCCGGATAAACAACGATCGCTCTCATATACATTTCAGCATTGTCTCTGGAAATATCAAGGGGAATTATACCTTTTTCATTTTCCAGGACTTTATCCATATACGCCTCCAGCTCATCTACCGTTTTCACTTCACTCATACCATATTTTTCTCTCAAATCACCACGGATCATGAATCCATAGTGATTTGCAAAATAATTATACTGCGGAATCAGATAGCAGTTTCCGTTGATGGCAGAGCTGCTCCAGGCGGATTCCGGCAGATTGGCCACCGTCAACGGGCAGTTTTTCTTAATCATTTCCATGGTTAGAGGATAAAATCCTCCTTTGGATGCAGTCTCAGAATAAAGCGCCCAGTCTGCCGTATAAATCATGTCAAATTCTTCCCCGGAAGTAAATAAAAGGGGATATCTCTGGTCCCAGTCTCCCCAGGAAAGGTACACCGGTTCAATGGTTGCATTGATCTTCTCGGTTAGTATCCGATTGATGTCATCGAATACCTTCTCATTATCCGCTGCCGGCTCTCCGATAAAATAAAACTTCAGGGTTACGGGATCCAAGCCGGACGCCCCGCCGTCACCGCCTCCGGCGCCTCCCGTGCCGCCCGGCTTCTTACCATGACCGCATCCTGTCATTCCCAGAACCATCACCAACACAAGAATCACTGCCATTACTCTTTTTTTCAACATTTTCATTCCTCCCTATTTTTTATAATGTTGTAGGCCGTGCGCCCTTTCAGGTACACTTAGCCTTTAACGGCTCCGACCATGATCCCGCTGACAAAGTACTTTTGCACAAAAGGATACAGAATCAAAATCGGGCCGATTGTTACCAATGTCATTGCCATCTTAAAGGATTCCTCCGGCGGCGTTACCACCGTAAGCTGAGGCACCTTGGATACCAGTTCCCGCAGCATGGTAATCTGAGACAGCATCTTATACAGATAATATTGTAACGGAATCAGACTCTTTTTATCCACATAAAGCATGGCATTAAACCAGTCATTCCAGTATTCCAGTGCCATAAACAATCCCACGGTCGCTAAAATCGGCTTGGAAAGAGGCATTACGATCTTTCGAAAAATCTGAAATTCTCCGGCGCCGTCAATCTCCGCCGATTCGATCAGAGAATCCGGTATGGATGCACTGATCGTGCTTCGCATTATAATGATATAAAAGACGTTGATCAAAAGCGGCAGGATCAATGCAAGCAAATTGTTTTTAATTCCCAGATAGCGAATCATCAGAATATACTTCGGGACAATGCCTCCCTCAAAAATCGTTGTAAAGTAGAAGAAGAAAGCAACTGCATTTCTGTGCGGAAAGCACTTGCGTCCCAGCACATATGCCGCCATGGCAGTGATCAAAAGACCGGTCAAAGTACCTGCCGCCGTGACAAAAATCGTTACACCATATGCATTCAAAATATCACCGGGCGCTGCCAGGATTGTCCGGAAGGCCGCAGTGGAAAACTCATGTGGAAGCAGCGAATAACCATATTCCAGTATCGACTGTTCCGAGGAAAATGCTCCGGAGATCACGAAACCAA
>CAKSAI010000522.1 GCA_934434905.1 uncultured Lachnospiraceae bacterium
GAAAACAAAAAGGAGTGTGTGTAAGTATGAGTAAAGTAACAACGAATGTAAGAAAAATGACCGTGACAGCGATGCTGTCAGCCATCGCCTTTGTGCTGATGTTTCTGGATTTTTCCGTACCCTTTATGCCGTCTTTTATTAAGATGGATCTGTCGGAGCTTCCGGCACTGATCGGGTCCGTCGCATTAGGACCGGTCAGCGGTGTGGTAATCTGCCTGATTAAGAATCTGCTGCACCTGTTTGTGGGCAATACCGGTGGTGTGGGTGAACTTTCCAATTTCATTCTGGGCACCTGCTTTGTACTTCCGGCAGGGCTGATCTACCGGAAGTGGAAAGGGAAGAAAGCAGCGGCACTTGGTGCATTGCTGGGCTCCTTCCTGATGGCAGGAGTCAGCGTTGTATCCAATTACTTCATTGTTTATCCGGTATATTATGCACTGTTTATGCCGGAGGAAACGGTCCTGGGTATGTATCAAGTCATCGCGCCCGGCATGAACAGTATTCTGGAGTGCCTGGTTAAGTTCAATATGCCGTTCACCTTTGTAAAAGGGCTGTTCAGCGTGGGGATCACACTGCTGATCTACAAGCCGCTGTCGCCTATTCTCAAAGGTACACAGGAGTAAGCAGTCCCCAATCAGCACCAAATCCGCGCAAAAATTTCTGTTGAGATAAATGTGAAAAAAGATTATAATGTTAACGGTGGCAATGAGCCGTGCCAAAATGGCGAGACAGAAACCGACTGCTTGCAGGCGGGATTCTGGCTAGCCATTTTGATAGGGCGAAGCCCGAAAAGCGAGTTTGCGAAGCAAACGAGCGAGCACGGCGGAACAACGAGAGGCCATAGGAAGGGAGGCCAAACCATGCCAACTGAATTTGATATCAAGATCACCGACAAGGACATGTACCGCTTCAACATGCACCATGCCTACACCGGGTTTCAGGGAATCTTCGCAACACTCATAGGCGTTGCGGTTCTCGTGGTTGCCTTTCTGACCAGGGGCAAGGTGGACATGACATATACGCTTCTGTATATTTTGTTCGGAGTGATATTTCTGGTTTACACACCGATCAGCCTGAAGCTGCGCTCCAAACGGCAGATATTGATGTCACCGGCTTTGAAGGAAAACCTTCATTATAAGGTAGATGAAGAAGGAATTCATGTATCTGTGGGAGAGCAGACCGCTGATCTTGCGTGGAATATGATCTATAAGATGGTGTCCACCAAGAGCAATGTGCTGATCTACAGTTCCCGTGTCAACGCATATGTGATCCCGTTGGAACAGTTGGGCGACCGATATGGAGCAGTGAAAGCCCTGGCTGAGACGAAGCTTGAGCCATACCGCAGGAAGCTGAGGTAAGATCAGACAGAATAAGCGAGCATATGAGGATAGATTAAAATGGTTATAGAGACATATTCCCCAGAAGAAACCTTCGCTCTGGGTGAGAAAATGGGAAGGGAAGCCAAGCCGGGAGAGGTCTATACCCTGATTGGCGATCTGGGTGTCGGCAAGACAGTATTTACCCAGGGGATCGCCAGCGGGCTTGGAATTACAGAACCCGTCTCCAGCCCGACATTTACCATCGTTCAGGTGTACGAGGAAGGGCGCATGCCCTTTTATCATTTTGATGTATACCGAATCGGTGACATTGAGGAGATGGATGAGATCGGCTACGAGGACTACTTTTACGGAGAGGGGCTGACTCTCATTGAATGGGCTGATCTGATCGAAGAGCTTCTGCCGATGAAGCGGAGAGAGATACGGATAGAGAAGGATCTTGAGAAAGGATTCGACTACCGGAAAATAGCAGTAAGTGAGGTGCCCTAGAGTGA
>CAKSAI010000523.1 GCA_934434905.1 uncultured Lachnospiraceae bacterium
GCCGCCTTCCGGATCTCGTCTGCATGGATCTGTGTAAACGGTATGATCACCATGACTTTTGCCTTCGGATGTGCTTTATGTGCCATCTGCAAAGCTTTTTTGTATTCATTGATAAATATATCTCCATAAGTATGTACATCATTCGTACCATGTTCAAATACGATCACATCTGCATCATAAGATGAAGCTTTCCTGCCCATGGAAAACGAGGATATCGCATTATGTAAACTGTTAAAACATCCTGCTTCTGCGATTCCCGAACCGCCATAACCTGCAAAATACGGCACCATATTCAGTTTATCCGCACAATACCATGCATAACTGTGGGTAGCACTTGTACCGGATGGTGCCAATGCCATATTCAAGGCACGGACGCCCTGTGTGATACTGTCACCATAAAAGACAATATTTAGCACCTTATTATTTTTCAGCTTTTCAACGGTCTTCGGCAGCTTGTCTCCTTTATAGCCCGGAATGTTCCAATTCCATGTGGCGCTGTGCTTATATGTAACTGCAATCTGCTGGTTATGGAAGTAATTACCTTCTGTAAAGAATATATACCTTCCATCCACAGTCGTCATATCCGAGCTGTTCGGATAATATTCCTCATAGGTCATGAATGGAATCGATGAACCATCCAAAATAACAAGATTTCCATTCTCAAGGTCCCAGTCGACGCCTTTTTCATAAACTTTTTTCAGATCGCTGCTCCGCACAGAAATGATTTCTGTCGCTGGATATAATAAGGATATCGCCGGAATCGAACCGTCCTTATTCTTCACGATCATTGCGGATTCATTGTAAACCGTATCCCCGCTCCAATAGGGATATGCATATGTTGCCAGATCATAGGCATCCAGAACCGGCTCAAATTCGCCGCTCTCCTGTCCGGTTACCACATGCTTAACGTTGGTCACCTCAAATGCAACTTCATTCGTTGTATTGGTTGGATCATATACATAGACTCCAAGCGTTGCTTTTCCGTCTGTGAATCTGTTCGCTGCGAACTGATCGAAACCGACCTTTCCCAGAAGGTAATCATTACCGCCTGCCCCGGCTTTTAGGTATAAGCACCAACCGTCCGCTTCCTTCACGAAGCGAAACGTATTCACGCTTGCATAGGTATATTCCTTCCAACCGCTTCCCGCCGGCTTTTTATCGCATTCAATGACATTGTCTGCTTTCTTGTACATAATATAGGTAATTCCTTTGGACGCATCATTAAAGGAATCTGTATCCACACCCAAAGTAACTGCAAACAGACTGTCTACTGCCATTTTCTCCTTAGTGAACCTCAGTTCAAATTCCACTGCCTCATTGATGTCAAGCGGCATTTTCAACGCTGCTCCGGTTTTGTACGTTCCTGCTGTCCCGGTAAAAGACGCGCCTCCCGCCACATCTGCCGCAGTCAGATTGTCGACTCTCCAGTTCGACGCCGATGCATCTACTGCGGTCATTGTACTTTCCGCCTTCGCAACCGGTGAAAAGCCGCCAAGCAAAGACACCAGCATGGCTGTAATCAACAGCAGCGGAACCACTTTTCTTTTCTTCATAAGAAACCCTCCTTCGTCATTTTGGATTCTTCCATCCTGGTTTCCAGTATACCATCCCTAAAATCTTTCTTTCAACTTGTATATTCATTTATTTGCACAGTTTTTTCGGATTTTTGATTGAAAAGCATAAAAAACAGGTATATAATGGAAATTGTAATAAGATTTAGGAGGGTAAGCGTATGACAATCGATTTTTCAAAAATATCTCCGGTGAAGCAGTTGGAGCGGTTGGATGCCAAAGAATATCTCGGCTCCGACAGCCATTTACATATCAA
>CAKSAI010000524.1 GCA_934434905.1 uncultured Lachnospiraceae bacterium
ATCATATGGTGATGAATCAGGTGCCGGTAGAGTGGATTCGGCAAGCGTGGAAACATGGACGTATTGATATACGACCATTAGATGATACGGGGCAGTATTCGAAATTGGCAGAGTATTTTGCCAAATATACCATTCGCTTCAGAGAACTTGGAGGGAAAGGCCGAGCCTGGACAAGAAGCAAAAATCTTTTTCGGCCGGAGACAAAAAAGAAAATAGTAAAAAACAGAGGATATTTTCGGGAGGAGCCGGGTACAAGAAAAGGTTATTGGCTGGATAAGCGAACAGTGTGTTCGGGTATATCAGAACTGACCGGCTGGAACTTCCTACGATATATTTTGGTTAAGAATGATGGAAGGAGGGGGTCGCCATCATGAGAGTAGATATTTATATAACATCCCAGTTTACCGGGAGAGTAACGAGAGGACATGGAGTTTATGGAATTGTTCTTGTTACGGAAATGAATGGAAAAAAATATGCGAAAGCTCATATGGCAGGATGGAATGATATTTCATACCAAAAATTGAGTGCAAGGGCAGTAGTGGATGCCATACAGTGTATGAACACGTCCGCACAGGTAGTAATTCATTTGGACAATGCGTATGCCGAACATATGGCAAAAAAAGGAAGTGCTGATGGAAACGCATACAGTGAACTTTGGTCAACATTTTATAAAAAATCAAAAGAGATGGAACAAGTCAAAGTAGAACGGTGTTCAAAACATGAGTATACGGAGTATTTGCATCAGAGAATGAGAGAAAGACAGTATACAGTAATGGAGGATCGATAAGGAGGAATAAAGATGGCAAAGTCAATTATGCAGATGGATTGGGACACATGTTACTTGTGTGGAAGAAATCGGATAGCGGATCCATGTGGTTTGGAAGAACATCATGTGTTTGGTGGAGCAAATCGAAAGTTCTCGGAAAAGTATGGACTTAAAATTCATATTTGTGGAGAGCGTTGCCACAGAAACGGAAAGGATGCCGTTCATAAAAATAAAACGGTTGATATGGCAATCAAGGCAGCAGGGCAAAAGATATTTGAATCGGAATGTGGGTCCCATGATGATTTCATGAGGATTTTCGGAAAAAACTATATATGACACCTCTGGTTTGTTAAATATCACGGACAAGCAAGCCATGTTAAAACCTCCCGGTTATAAGCCGGGAGGATAAAGGAGAGCATGAATGAAAGAAGATATAAAAAGGGCAGTTATTGAGTTATTAAAAGATTTGATTCGATGGATAGGAGATGATTAAGTGAAGACGAATCACAAGGAACGCAAACAAAAAGAAGGAGTGCTTTTTCAACGCGATTTGCAACCACAACGTATGAATTTAACGGAAGGTGATGTGGTGTATGTGTATAAGCCGGCACCTTTGGGAGAAAGAGAAGATGGACGGGAAAAAAGAGTGCCGGTCAGAATTTTAAAACTATATAGAAATCATGCACTATGCAAAGTTGGAAGTGTACGTGAATCCTTCACGTATGCAGAAATTGCACAAGGAATGTTGGAAAAAAGTAATTAGTGGAAAGGATGAGACAATGCAGAACAGAAAAGAAATTGTAATGATAAACGTAAATAACATTTACCCACATCCGGATAATCCGAGAAAAGATGTCGGGGATGTAACGGAACTTGCAGAATCGATCAAGAAGCAGGGCGTTATGCAGAACTTGACCGTAATTCCTTTGCCAGCCTTGACAGAAGAACCGGAGGAACAGCCGGACGCGGATACAGAATCTTTGTCCAGTGATTTTCATGTAATAATCGGACATAGACGATTGGCAGCAGCCAAACTGGCAGGTATAGAGACGGTCC
>CAKSAI010000525.1 GCA_934434905.1 uncultured Lachnospiraceae bacterium
CTGTTATTCATAAATGACATTTTCAGACATATCGACCGCAAGGAAATCGATCCCTGCATCCGTCAACATCTGTACATCGCGATCCATGACCCATGCATCCAGCGAAGTATAATATCCGAATAAGGGCTCACCCCACCAGTGCTTTGTGCCGACAGCACCGCCGCCTGCAGCTTCCCATGCATCTGACGACTGATATGCTGTGGAATTCGTTTCCAGAATTTTGCTGACGCTGTATAAGGGATTGCTCTCCTCGGTGCCAAAATGCAGGAAATAGCGCATCCCTACGGCCTTTTCATCCTTTGCCGCACCGGAAGAATACATTTCCCGATCCAGCTCATCCGTTACCGTATAGACATGCGTATCATTGTTTACGGAGCTTGTATCCGGACGGTAGAAGGAACAGATCTTACCTACCAGAAATTCCCGCATCAAGGTCGCATCCGCATCGTCACAAGCGCTGTCATTATTCAGATCAAACTGCTCTCCGGCGCTTTCCGATGCATTTTTCTTAATTCTAATAAGATCCGATACATCGATCCTTCCGTCCTGATCCGTATCTCCTACTTCTCCGGCCCACGACGCATCGGCCGCTTTTGTTTTCTGCGCAGCCCCGCCGGATACCACCATCGGAACTACAAGGCAGATCGTCAAAAAGACCGCTGCCGCTCTTCGGATAGTCTTGTTTCTCATAAACGATATCCTCCCAATTCTTTTTGGTACAGGAGGCTTTCATAGCCCCCTGTATGTAAATATATTACTCTACTGTTTTTGCAGAAACAACGTCATTGCCCGCAATGTTGAACAATCCCGCATCCACACCGTCGGTGAATTCATCCAGAACTTCATCGCTGCCCTTTGTGATCTTAAAGTCGTCGATCAACAGCTCTGCTCCGCCCCATTCACCCTTGGCGCCTACAATGTAGATATAGTAGTTCTTGCCGTCGTCCGGCAGGGTTACCGTATAATCTGTCCATGAGCCAAACGTAGAGGTCATTACCTGTCCGTATGCTGCACCGCCTGTCCATTTGTACAGATCGGTGTCGGCAGGGTCGGTCGTCCAACTGACTGCCCACCAGCCGCTCACTCCTTCCGGCACATATGCTTTAAATGATACCGTGCTTCCTCCGGCATAGGCCTGCTTCGTAATGAAGCTCATGGGATGGCTCTCATTGAGCCGATCGATCTTGATCGCAGCCGCCACATTCTCGGTCTTCTCCTTCTCTCCGCACACTGTGCATACGCCATTTTCAAAACGATGCCCGTTTGGTGAGATCTCAGTTGCCTCATGAATGGTCATGCCGCAGTCTGTGCAATAGGTGCGTCCTAAAATACCAGCTTCTGTGCAGGTCGCCTCTTTTCCGGCCTCCTGCGCAACATGCTCATGCTTGCAGCTACTTCCGATGATCTCCTCGCGGACTGCCACCTGCCCGGAAGTCGGATTCTGTTCGATGATACTGAACAGTCCGCTCTGGATTCCGCCGTTAAAGTTATCCTCCGCCACGATATCTCCGGTCTTACTCGTGATTGTAACATCATCGATCAGCAGTTCCTTGCCCTTCCATTCTCCCTTCGCTCCTACGATGTAGATGTAATAGGTATTGCCGTCATCCGGCAGCGTCACGCTGTACTCTTTCCAGGTATTGTAGGTGGAATCCTGGGCTTTTCCCAAGCCCTCCGTCCACTTGTATAAGTCTGTGTTGGAGGGAGCTGTCGTCCAACTGACCGCCCACCAGCCGTTCACATTCTTCGGCACATAGCCCTTGAAGGAGATCGTGCTTCCTCCCGGATATGCCTTCTTTGT
>CAKSAI010000526.1 GCA_934434905.1 uncultured Lachnospiraceae bacterium
GTACCGGATAATCTTTCACATCTCTGATTTCAAATAGTCCATCCTCTATTTCTCTCGGCGTATAGACATATTCAAAGCTCATCATCATTAAAAGTTTATCGATAGCTAATTCTCTTTTGGGGAACTTTCGTCTGACAACGTTCTTTAATTCATCCACTACATAAGATGATAATACAAGCTGGTGCTGCGTAAATATGCAGTTCATCATCTCATCCATCTTTGAACCCGGAAAAAGCAATGCTGATATCAGCACATTCGTATCAAGCATAATCCGCATTTACTTCACCACGCTTTCTTCCCTGAGCTCCTTAATCATCTCCATGACGTCATCATCGTTCTTAAGCCCCAGTCTTTCTGCTTCCCCGGCAAATGCCCTCTGTGCTTCACGAAGCGCATCCATTGAAGAATTCATCATGTATATTCTTCCTGATTCTTCTACAAAAAGCACTTTATCACCATTCTTAATTCCCAACCTTCTACGAATTTCTATCGGTATTGTCACCTGGCCTTTTGATGTTACTTTTGCTAATTCCATATAAAAACCTCCTTTCAACAGTAAGACATTCCTTACTTTCCTTACATCATTAGTATATCCTCCATTCTCCAAATTATCAACCTTTTTTCTTGATGTTTCTCAAAAAAAGTGCTAACAGTTCAGCCCACACCCCATGACGCAGCAAACCCCTGCAGCCAATCCTGGCCGCAGGGGTTCTTGCTATATCCACAATCTATCTACTTGTTTCTTACGTATGAGAGGAAGAACACTCCTGCAATTAACACACGCCCTGTGCCAGCATAGCATTCGCAACCTTCTCAAAGCCGGCGATGTTGGCACCTGCCACGTAGTCGCCTTCCTTGCCGTAACGCTTGGCAGCATCATCCAGGTTGTGGAAGATGTTGACCATGATATTCTGCAGCTTGCTGTCTACTTCCTCGAAGGTCCAGCTCAGGCGCTCGCTGTTCTGGGACATTTCCAGAGCGGAGGTCGCAACACCGCCTGCATTTGCCGCCTTACCGGGTGCAAACAGTACGCCGTTCTTCTGCAGATACTCAGTAGCCTCCATGGTAGTAGGCATGTTAGCACCCTCAGCCACTGCGATACAGCCGTTAGCCACAAGCGCCTTGGCATCGTCTAAGTGCAGCTCATTCTGTGTTGCACAGGGAAGAGCCACATCACATTTTACGGTCCACACGCCACGACCCTCATGGTACTCGGAAGCCGGACGATAATTCTTGTACTCGGTCAGGCGTGCACGCTTCACTTCCTTAATCTCCTTCAATGCAACCACATCGATGCCTTCCGGATCGTACACCCAACCGGTAGAATCGGAGCAGGTCACTACCTTGGCACCCATCTGCTGTGCCTTCTGGATCGCGTAGATAGCCACGTTTCCTGCACCGGAAACAACTACGGTCTTGCCTGCAATGTCATGACCATTGCATTTTAACATTTCCTTCGTCAGATACAGAAGACCATAGCCGGTAGCCTCGGTACGCGCCAGGGATCCGCCATAGGTTAAGCCCTTTCCTGTCAGCACGCCTTCATACAGGCCCTTGATCCTCTTGTACTGTCCAAACATATATCCGATCTCTCTTGCACCGGTTCCGATGTCACCGGCCGGAACATCCGTATCCGCGCCGATATATTTGCAAAGCTCCGTCATAAAGCTCTGGCAGAAGGCCATTACTTCACGGTCTGACTTTCCCTTGGGATCGAAGTCGGAACCACCCTTGCCGCCGCCGATGGGAAGTCCGGTCAGGGAGTTCTTAAAGATCTGCTCAAAACCAAGGAACTTGAT
>CAKSAI010000527.1 GCA_934434905.1 uncultured Lachnospiraceae bacterium
TAAATTACGGCAAAATTTCCTGCAGTTATACAATAGGGAAAGTTATTACCGGGCCAAATGCAAAAGGAAATTCCGGAGGTTTTGTAAATAATAACCCCGGTGTGATTGAATCCTCTTTTGCCTTGAATGCGGATATAGACTGTGCAATTGGTTATCAATCTGTTTCAGATGCTGGGATCCAGAAGAGTGCACAGGAAATGACAAACAGCGGAACCTATAAAAAATGGGATACCAATATATGGCTTATTGAGGATGGGAAATTCCCAATCTTAAAATAATTGAAGGAAGGAAGAAGATTATTATGACAGTAAATGAAAATCAGTATCCGGTATATTTGGAGGATGGAAGGATAAAAGCACCTGAATGCATAAGTAAAAATGGGTATGTGGATGACTTTGCGAATGGAATCTCCCCGCGACGCTGGCGGATATCAGACAGAAAGTGGGGAACGCTGGCGGATTATCAAGGTGTCTGCCCGGAGAATATCAGCTATACGGAGGATGGTATTGTTCTTCTGAAAGGACAGGGACTTTACTCAACGGACAAGCCGTTATCCGGTGCAGCTCTGGTGTCAACAGAGCCTCATGGAGCTGGAAGCTATTCGGTAGCAATGAAGGTTCTGCCCCGTATGGGTGTCTGCAATGCAATGTGGACCTATTTTCAAAGTGACAGAGGTCTTGTGAATCACGAAATCGATATTGAATTGCCAGGCCATATAACAGAGGACGGCAGTCGGAGCGACCCGGGGTATCGGAGAGTGTTGAATACAAACTGGCTCAGTACAGTGAATAACAAGTCGGTGGGTGTGATAACGGATAGTCCTGCCAACGACGGAAAATGGCATGTATACCGCTTTGATTGGCACATAAAGCCGGTTGCGCATATCGATTTCTATGTAGATGGTGTTCTGACATCTACCACCACCGAGAAGGTTCCCTTCAAAAAGGGTCTGTTCTGGATAGGCGTATGGCTGCCAAAGGGCTGGTGCGGCCTTGCTGATTTCGAGGAGGATTACATGATGGTCGATTGGGTGAGCTATCAGCCCTTTGACGAGGAGGAGACCATGGATACCGTTTCCGATCCGGGAAAGACAGCTCCGGTGGAGGCTTATCCGGGAAGTCCCGTATCCATGCCGGAGACAAATCTGATCAGCAACCGGGGATTTGAAGGAAATTTCAGAGCTTATACCATAAGCGCTGCTGGCGCGAAGGTAGTCGTGGAAGCTCCGCATAGCGGAGAGAGATCCCTGAAGCTGGAAAATGGAGGCTATGCATATCAGAGTATTTCAGCTGTTTATGAAGGGATGAAATACGATTTTGAAGTGTTTGCCAAGTGTGTGTCGGGGAGCGGGAGCGTCCGTGTTGAATTTTATGATCAGGCGGATAGGCGGATAGCAGCTGCTAACGATGTGATTACGATACAGGAGACCGATTATAGGAAGGAAACACTTGAAATAATGGCACCTGCGGACTGTCGGAAGCTAGTGGTAAGAATGTGCGCAGATGAAGATTCCGTATTGTATTTTGATGATCTTTCGTTGAAGGTTTTGCCGTGACAAAGTCGCGTTATGGGGATACTTGACTTTTGAGTCTTTTATGATAATAATTAATTATGGAAAAATTTGGTAAGAGGGGATGTATATTATGCAGATAGAAAAGGCAACAAGAGTACAGGCGGTCCGGAACCATAATATTAAAGTGATTTATAACTGCTTATTGGAAAAACCAATGTCAGGAAATGAACTTGCGGCGGAAATCGGAATCAGCGCGACATCCATCGGAAAGATCT
>CAKSAI010000528.1 GCA_934434905.1 uncultured Lachnospiraceae bacterium
CCATTTACTGCCCTTTGGCTCCAGCTCCTGATAACACCCCAGCACACTTTTGCGGCTGGCACGTCCCACCGCAAACTCCATGGTCAGTGCCGGCGCTCCAACCATCACCAGAAACAGCAGATAAAACAACACAAAAATGCCGCCTCCGTTTTGTCCCGCCACATATGGAAACTTCCATACATTACCAATACCTATCGCACACCCCGCCGAGATCAGGATAAAACCTAATCTGGATTTAAAATTTTCTCTTTGCAATGTCTTCTCCTTTATTCTTCCTTTGCATAAGTAACATACTCCGCTGCATTGTCCCGAATATGGGACACATCCTCCGGTGTCACCGGACGATATACCTTAACCGGATTACCAAAAGCTACCGACCCCTCCGGCACTTCCTTTCCCTCCGGCACCAGCGTCCCCGCTCCGATAATGCAGTTTCTGCCGATCCTCGCCCCATTAAGGATCACAGCCCCCATGCCAATGATACAGTCATCTTCGATCGTGCATCCATGAACAATAGCTCCATGCCCCACTGTGACACCATTTCCGATCACGGTAGGACATCCATTATCCACATGAACTACTGCATTGTCCTGAATATTGCTTCGTTCTCCCACTTTGATCGATGCCATATCCCCACGAATCACGGCATTATACCACACCGACGACTCCTGTCCCAGCGTGACATCTCCTGTCACCACACACCCCGGAAACAGATATGCACCGCCTTCTGTTTTCTTCCATTCCGTTATTCTTTTTTCTTTCATAATTAGCTCCAAAAAATGATTTAGCTAAGGTCTGCCATCAGCAAACCTTAGCCTGTCTATCATACCATTTATTCCATTGTCTGTGCAAGCAATATTTCGAAATTGACAGGAATACTTTTCACATAAAATATTAAAGAATTCCTATCGAAAATATTATATTTATCCCCTCTGCAGAATACTCATAGACAGATCATAGTTTGTTTTTCTTCCCTTAATATACAAGCTGCCATAGGGATATGGATTGAGTTCAGGAAAACGACTGACCTTCGGGATCATCGTGTAATTTTTCCCGTAATGGTGTAAACGGATCACATATCCCTTCGACGAATCCTTCGAAATCTGAGGAAGACGTATTATCAGTTTCCCGCTTTTACTAAACTGATCATTCCGCACTTTTCTGCTATATATTTTTTGTCCGTTTTCCAAAGATAACACCTCTAGTTTATATTCTTTTTTATTCTGTATTTTATTTTCCCCTTGTTTTATTTTTTTATGCTTTCCTTTCTGCCCGTCTCCCTTCCATTTTTGAGAATGACTTTCCCCCTCATTTCTCTCAAAATTAAGTATAATCGTTTCCTTGTCTCCTGCTCTCGTCAACTGTCCCTGACGTATGATCTGCTCCAGCAAAACCGGCTTTTGAAAGTACCCTTTCCTGTTTCCGCTTATGGCACTCATCGCCACGGAATCCGGATTATTCCGGCAATGATATACAACATTTTCATTGGTCGAAACAGTCTGCGACGTTGTTGTCCGCTGCATATATGATGTCAACAGGATACAAATGGCCCCCAATGCCATCATGACAACCCGGGAATTTCTTCGCCACAATCCGGCGAACCGCTTCTCCCTCATCCATTGCAGACACCCTTCTATCCCATCTGCCATCAGCAAAAGACAGACTCCCATAAAACATACATTATATTTTCGGTTCGCCTCCCAGAGTACGAAAAACAGGACAGCCCCCAAAAAGGTCAAAGAAAGCACATACGACCGGTCATATTTTT
>CAKSAI010000529.1 GCA_934434905.1 uncultured Lachnospiraceae bacterium
GCCCCTGCATTCCAGTCATCTGCATCAATTGCTGTACCTGCTGCTGCAGTGCCATCAACTGCTGGTACATGGTTCCATTATTTTGGATTTTCATAATAATTTTTTCTTTGCCCTCAAACTCCATCATATCAAGGCATGCCAACGATGCATCCGCATTTCCGGGAGCGAAAAAGCCTTTATCATAAAACTGGAGAGCGAGTTCGTTCTGCGCCATTCGTGAGTAAGTTGATTTCTTGGCCGCCGATACAGTAACGTCAAAGATAGGCAGTCTCTCTCCTACTTCAACGCCCATCTCTTCTCCACCATCCTGCGGAATCATGCCACCATTATCAAAGGTCGCAAATTGCTGTTCTCCTTTTTCGCCCAGTATGCGAAATTTACGTGGTTCATCGTAAAATTGACGTATCAGTTCAATAACCATGTAACATTCTTCCATATATGCCCGATAGGTTCCTCGAATCATATCACGCGACAATTTACTTCCTGCCTCCTGCAAGGCGGCAATTGCCGTAGCAGCAGTAACACCACTTTGTGTACTTCCCTGCGAGAAGTCACGGTTACCTGATGTTTCTTTCAATTCGTTTATCTTTTCCTCTTTTACGTTGATACACTGTGTTGGCGGAACTACCGGCTGCATTGGTTGAATATCATCCGGATGTCCGGTGTAGTGTACGACTTCCTTAGTCCAGTCGTTAAATTCATTCTCATTGATTCCTCCCGTGTCTTTTGAGAGGTATCTGGCTTTGCTTGCCTTGATAGCAGAATCCAATATTACCTGGTCTAATTTGTCAATATAAAGCTGTGGGTCTTTCATGATATCTATGTAACCAAATCCCACTGGTGTCCCCTCTTCCGGGAACATAACATCAAACACATACGGATACATCCCATGGTCATAATATCCTCTTTCTACATACTCCGGGTCATTTTCGGACGCATATAGAATCTTGTCATTTACGAATTTGCAGTAATGCAGTATATCCTTTGTTCCATTGTCTTTTTTGTAGTACCAATCTACAACATACGATTTCTCCGAAGTGTCGACATTTTCCGCGTTGATATATTTAGTTAGTACGATGTCACTTCCCGTCAAATCAATATCCGGATAACGCTGTTTTAAAATTTCGTTATCCATCAATTCCACATGGAAAAGGTTTGCAGATTCCTGAATCTTATTAATACCCGGTTCCCAAAACAAATTCAGTATATCTATTTTGGCAATGTTGATATCACCAACGCCATTGTTCTTACGCGAATCCCATACTATCTTTTTCACACTGGCTCCTTGTTTCAGTTTGTACCATGCACAATCGTTATACGTTTCTTCATATCGATTGTATTCAAGAACTACCGGCAGAATGGAGGTCAGTGTTTTCGCCGTCTGTTCATCGGATGACTCACGTGCCAGTACAGTAGGTTCCGGGAAGTTGTCCATCATATCTGCATGCTTGTTATTAATCGAGTTATGCAGCCATGCGGAAACCGGCTCTGTCATTCCTTTCTTTTTATTCTCTTCCTCCGATTCAATAATTTGCCAATGGCGTAATTTCCACCATTCTTCATTGGCTCTTATTTTTCTATCGAACCGGTCTTTCCCCTCTTTGTATTTCTTTAGGGTTTCCACCGCTTTTCTGACATCATCCTCTGTCAGGTTTGTAAGTTTTTCTTTCTCATACTGTTGCATTTCCTCTTGTGTATTTGGTTCCCCGGCGCTCCCATCTAATTCCATCTGTGGTGTCGATTTTTCG
>CAKSAI010000530.1 GCA_934434905.1 uncultured Lachnospiraceae bacterium
ATAATATTCGGATGGGGATTGCCACAAGCAATTCCAGGGAGCTGGTGGATGCCGTCTCAAAAGCACTGCATCTTTCGGATTATATCGATGAGATCGTTACCTCCTGTGAGGTGAAGAAGGGAAAGCCTGCGCCGGATGTGTATCTGGCGGTGGCTAAGCGGCTTAAGGTCGATCCAGAGGATTGCCTGGTATTTGAGGATGTTCCGGCGGGAATCATGGCCGGAAAAAATGCGCACATGACAGTTTGCGGTGTGGAAGACGCTTTTTCCGCGGAGTTGACGGAGGAGAAGCGGCGTCTGGCAGACTACTATATTCAGGATTACAACGAGGTTATCTGAATGCAGAAGGGATTTTTACCGGTTTGCCGGGAGGATATGGAAGAACGCCATATCGCACAGTTTGATTTTATATATGTGATCGGGGATGCCTATGTGGATCATCCCTCCTTTGGTCATGCCATCATCAGCCGCATACTGGAGGCTCATGGTTATTCAGTGGGGATCATTTCCCAGCCGGATTATCGGAATCCAGAGAGTGTCATGATCTATGGTCTGCCCCGGCTGGCCTTTCTTGTGACGGGTGGAAACATGGATTCCATGGTGAACCACTATACGGTTTCCAAAAGAAGACGAGAGAAGGATGCCTTTACACCGGGCGGTGTCATGGGCAAAAGGCCGGATTATGCCACCATCGTCTACTGCAACCTGATTCGTCGGGCCTATAAGAAGGTTCCCATCGTCATCGTATTGTGGAGATGGCAGAAGCCTTGGACAGCGGACTTGCCATTCGTGATATCACCTTTATTCCGGGAACTGTCTACAAGGCTAAGAACCGGGAGGATATCTACGATGCTCTGACACTTCCCGATTTCTTATCCATGAAGGAAGATAAGCGAAAATATGCGGAAAGCTTTTATATTCAATATTGTAATACAGACCCCTTCAGCGGAAAGCGTCTGGTGGAGAAGTATGAGAACGGGGTGCTCCTGGTACAGAATCCGGCGGCAAAGCCCTTATCGAAGGAAGAAATGGATCAGGTCTATGATCTGCCCTATATGCGCACCTATCACCCGTCCTATCAGGCGCTTGGCGGAGTGCCGGCCATCGATGAGGTGAAGTTCAGCCTGGTCAGCAATCGTGGGTGCTATGGCGGCTGCAGCTTCTGTGCGCTGACCTTCCATCAGGGACGTATCGTTCAGGTACGAAGCCACGAATCCATCCTGAAGGAAGCGGAGGCAATGACGCATGACGCAGATTTTAAGGGGTACATCCACGATGTGGGCGGTCCAACAGCTAATTTCCGGGCTCCGGCCTGTGCAAAGCAGCTTAAGAACGGGGTCTGCACAAATCGGCAATGTCTGTTTCCGGAGCCCTGTAAGAATCTTAAGATCGATCACAAGGATTATCTGGGTCTGCTTCGGAAGCTTCGGGCGCTGCCCGGTGTGAAGAAGGTGTTCATCCGCTCCGGCATCCGCTTTGATTATCTGGTGAACGACCCGGACAAAAGCTTTCTGCGGGAGCTCTGCAGCTACCATGTCAGCGGGCAGCTGAAGGTGGCGCCGGAGCATATCTCGGACAAGGTGCTGGAGAAGATGGGAAAGCCAAGGGTTTCCGTATATCGGCGCTTTGTGAAGGAATATCAGGAGATGAATGTGAAGCTTAATAAGCGCCAATATCTCGTTCCGTATCTTATGTCCTCCCACCCCGGCTCTACCTTGAAGGAGGCTGTGGAGCTG
>CAKSAI010000531.1 GCA_934434905.1 uncultured Lachnospiraceae bacterium
GAACCACCCAAAGGGCGTGTGCAAAATTCTGAGAATCCACATGATTCAGGACTCCCGCCGTATGACGTACTCTTAGATGACAGTACATGGGAAACCGTGCATTTGCCACATACCGTGCGGAATGAAAAACTGATGTGTTCGGGAGGCTTAAATTACCAGGGCGAATGCTGGTACCGGAAGAAGTTTGCTGTATCAGAAGAATGGAATGAGAAAGAATTATATTTTGAATTTGAAGGAGCCATGCAGCGTGTCGATGCCTGGTTAGATGGAGAACCGATCGGATATCAGACAGGAGGTTTTCTGCCAATGCGATTTGAAATCCGTGGAGTGTCGGCAGGAGAACATTTACTCGCGATTAAGGTTGACAACTCCGATATGAAGGATGTCCCGCCGGCAAAGCCGCAAGGGGCTCTGGATTTTTGTTACTTTGGTGGATTGTATCGTAACGCATGGTTTTATGTAACCGATAAAGTGCGTTTTTCCTATGCAGTACATGAAGGGAAAATGGCTTCCGGCGGGTTATTTGTACGAACAAAGCTGGAAGATAAAAAAGCAATTGTGTCTGTGAATGCCAATTGGTTAAATCACACAGACAACGAGGTTTGCGCGCGCGTGCGTCTGCTTTTAAATGGACAGCCTGTATATGAAAGTGTAGAGATGACTGTAGAAGCTATGAAGGATGGAGATGTAGACTGCAGATTTGTAGTGGAAAACCCATCCTTATGGCATCCAGAGCATCCTGTTTTATATGAATTAACAGCACAGCTTCTGCACGGCCGGGAGGTGCTGGATGAACGAACGGAAAGAATAGGGCTTCGCACACTGGAATTCAGACAGGATGCATTCTATATTAATGGAGAAAAACTGTTTTTAAATGGAACCAATCGTCATCAGGAGTATGCGTATATCGGATTTGCACTGCCGGATTCTCTGCAAAAAAGAGATGTGCATATGCTGCGAAAAGCCGGGGTGAACTGTATTCGTACAGCACATTATCCACCGGATGAAACGTTTATGAATGCGTGTGATGAAGAAGGGATCCTTTGCGTAATTCCAACTCCGGGGTGGCAGATTCATCCTGCAAGTGTGGCGTTTGATGAGGCAAGCTATGAAAATACACGTCGTATGATTCGATTGCTGCGCAATCATGCAGGAGCATGTTTATGGGAGCCAATCTTGAACGAGACTGATTATCCGGCTTATTTCGCCCAGAAACAATACGATATTGTAAAGGAGGAAAGCCGGGATCTGCCGGCGTGGTGTGCTTGCGATTCGCATTCCCGTCTGGCAGAAATTTATCCCGTAAATTATGGAGATACAACACGTAAACAGGCACGGCCTCTCTTTGTCCGCGAATATGGAGATTTCTATATGGAACAGTATGGCCCTATGGATACCCTGAGACGTGTACGAAGAGGAGCGCATACGAATTTCTATCCCGGTGGGGAAGCGGCTATGATCCGATCCGCGCAGGAACGCTTTGAGGCATATGTACACTTGTATCACACAGAGCATATGAACGGAGCCGCTACATGGGCAGGAATGGATCACAATCGAGGATATGAACCCAATGAAGCTGCCGTTGGCATGCTGGATTTCCTGCGCTTGCCGAAGTTTCATTATCATTATTTTGACTGTCAGCAGGATATTGAAAAGGCAGGGGCAAAGTGTTTTATTGCGAATTATTGGACAGAAACATCGCCTCGTGATGTTGTT
>CAKSAI010000532.1 GCA_934434905.1 uncultured Lachnospiraceae bacterium
GCCAGTGGATGCTGAAGATCACTGATTATGCGGAGAAGCTTCTGGAAGGCTTAAATGATGTGGACTTTATCGAACGGGTGAAGGTATCCCAGCGGAACTGGATCGGCAAGAGCCAGGGGGCTGAGGTGGATTTTGCACTGGCCGGGAAGGCGGATAAGCTGACTGTCTATACCACCAGGCCGGATACCTTGTTTGGAGCTACTTACATGGTCGTATCTCCGGAGCATCCCATGCTTGAGACATATAAGGATGACATTAAGAATCTGTCTGCCATCCGTGAATATCAGGAGCAGGCAGCCAGAAAATCTGACTTTGAACGTTCCGAACTTGCCAAGGAGAAGACCGGTGTGGAAATCGTTGGGCTACGGGCAGTGAATCCGGTGAACGGCAAGGAGATTCCCATCTGGGTGTCCGACTATGTGCTGATGAGCTACGGAACCGGAGCTATTATGGCAGTTCCGGCTCACGATATGAGAGACTGGGAATTTGCCAAGAAGTTTGGCCTTCCCATTATAGAAGTAGTGGCCGGGGGAAAGAATGTCCAGGAAGAGGCATTCACGGATGTGGCTACCGGCAAGTTGATTAATTCTGACTTCCTCAATGGACTTGAGGTGGCAGAAGCAAAGAAGAAGATTATTGAATTCCTGGAAGAGAAGAAGATCGGTACCGGGAAGACGAATTACAAATTAAGAGATTGGGTATTCTCCCGTCAGCGCTATTGGGGCGAGCCGATCCCAATCGTACATTGTGAGAAGTGTGGCTATGTGCCGCTGCCTGAGAGTGAGCTTCCTCTGGAGCTTCCGGATGTGGAGAGCTACATGCCAACCGATAACGGGGAATCCCCGCTGGCGGCCATGACGGACTGGGTAAACACCACCTGTCCGTGCTGCGGCGGACCGGCCAAGCGGGAGACGGATACCATGCCCCAATGGGCAGGCTCCTCCTGGTACTTCCTGCGCTACACGGATCCCCACAACAGCGAAGCACTGGCAAGCCAGGAAGCTCTGAAGTACTGGCTTCCGGTGGATTGGTACAACGGTGGTATGGAGCATACCACGCTGCATCTTTTGTACTCCAGATTCTGGCATCGCTTCCTGTACGATCAGGGTATCGTGCCGACACCGGAACCCTACCAGAAGCGTACCTCCCACGGCATGATCCTGGGAGAAAACGGCGAGAAGATGTCAAAGTCCAGAGGCAATGTGGTGAATCCTGATGATATCGTGATGGATTACGGCGCAGATACGCTTCGAACCTACGAGATGTTCATCGGAGCCTTCGACCTGAGTGCTTCCTGGTCTGAGAATGGCGTCAAGGGCTGTCGTCGGTTCCTGGAGCGTGTCTGGAAGCTTTCCGACATTCTGGTGGACGGAGACACCTACAGCAGTGAATTTGAGACGCGGATGCATCAGCTTATCAAGAAGGTGAGCAGTGATTATGAGAATCTGAAATACAATACCGCCATTGCAGCTATGATGGCTCTGCTCAACGATTTCGTCAAGGCAGGGAAGATTAACCAGGCGGAGTATAAGACATTCCTGATCCTCTTAAATCCGGTGGCTCCGCATATTACGGAGGAGCTTTGGGCTGCCTGCGGCTATGAAGGGCGCGTCTATCAGCAGACATGGCCGGAGTATGAGGAAGCCAAGACGGTGGAGAACACCATTGAGATCGCTGTGCAGGTCAACGGCAAGGTCAAGGCCCGCATC
>CAKSAI010000533.1 GCA_934434905.1 uncultured Lachnospiraceae bacterium
ACCATCTTGGGATCCACACGGTCGAATTCCTTCTGGGTGGCAAGCCACTGGTCGATGATCACATCCTTTACCGCATAGGATACCGCCTGAAATACTTCCTGATTGCTGGCCTCATCCAATGTCTTGCGGAACAACTGCTTTACATTCTCTTTTACGTTCTTTATGAAAATATCTTTTTGGAACAATTCGTTTTTCACGGGTGTTACTCCTTTACAATTTCTCTACTCCCAGCGTTACCTGCTGGCCGTTGATATTCCATTCCTTCTGATAGCCGGCAAGGGTATCGGAAACAATCTTGTCAGCCATGACTTCTTTCTGGATCTGTGTACCGTATTTTTCAAAAATCGCGCTTATCTCAGCGTCCGCCTGATAGGAGACGCAGATCTTATCCATCACCTCGAAGCCTGCCTCCTTACGCATGGTCTGGATCTTGCTGATAAGCTCGCGGACGAAGCCCTCTTCGATGAGCTCCGGTGTCAGGTTGGTGTCCAGAACCACCGTCACCTCATTATCCGCCTCGGTGACATAACCTTCCGCCTGGGTCATGGTGATCAGAAGGTCATCCTCTGTCAGGACGATATCCGGGCTGATGTCGGAGAGCGTAAGAGCTCCCTCGCTCCTTAACTGCGCCATGGCTTTATTGCCGTCCAGGGCTGCAAGAGCCTTCTGGATCTGGCCCAGGAATTTGCCGTATTTTGGTCCGACCGTGCGCAGCTGGGGCTTGAAGGTATAGCTGGTGAAGCTGCTCACATCCTCTGAGAAGGTCACCTGCTTCACATTCAATTCGTCCGCAATGATAGCCGTGTAGAACTCCGGCAAAGCAAACGGTGCTTTGACGTACATGTTCCCAATGGGCTGACGATTCTTGATGTTGGCAGTATTCCGGCAGGCTCGGCCCATGACCACGATCTTCAAGACAGCGTCCATGTTTTTCTCCAGTTCCTTATCGATGGCGACGCTGTCCACGGTCGGAAAGTCGCACAGGTGTACACTCTCAGGAGCGGAGGCATCAATGCTGCATACCAGATTGCGGTAGATATCCTCAGCCATAAACGGAATCATGGGAGCGGATGCCTTAGCTACTGTCACCAGCGCCGTGTACAGCGTCATATAGGCATTGATCTTATCCTGCTCCATGCCCTTTGCCCAGAAGCGCTCGCGGCTCCGGCGCACATACCAGTTGCTCATATCGTCCACGAAATCGGACAGCGCTCTTGCTGCCTCCGGGATCCTGTAATTTGCCAGATTTGTATCCACGGCCTCCACCATGGTATTCAGCTTGGATAAAAGCCAGCGATCCATAACGGAAAGCTTCTCATATTCCAAAGTATATTTTGTCGCATCGAACTCGTCGATATTCGCATACAGCACAAAAAATGCGTAGGTGTTCCACAAGGTTCCCATAAACTTCCGCTGTCCCTCCTGCACAGCCTTGCCATGGAAGCGGTTGGGCAGCCAGGGAGCAGAGTTGATATAGAAATACCAGCGGATGGCATCCGCTCCATACGTCTCAAGTGCATCAAAAGGATCCACCGCATTTCCCTTGGACTTGCTCATCTTCTGTCCATTCTCATCCTGGACATGTCCAAGCACGATGACATTCTCATAGGGTGCTTTGTGAAACAGCAGCGTGGACTCTGCCAGCAGAGAATAGAACCAGCCTCTTGTCTGATCCACTGCCTCGGAGATAAACTGTGCCGGGAACTG
>CAKSAI010000534.1 GCA_934434905.1 uncultured Lachnospiraceae bacterium
CATCAAGACTCCGAGTCCTTGTATTGTAAAAATCCATGGAAATCCCGGTTTTTTCAAAGACCTCCATCCACTTGTTGTTATCGAAGAATTCTGTCCAGGCATCAAATATACAGCCATTTCTGTATGCCTCTTCCAGCACCCTGGCGCAGCGGCGGTCTCCCCTGGCAAAGAAACCTTCCAGCACCGTAACGTCAGCTTCATGCCAGTTGTACCGAAGGCTCTTCCTGTTCAACTGCTGCTTCATCTCGTCATTGACGATCCCGGCTCTGGCCAGATATTCCCCCCGTTCATACATAGGCGCCCACTGGAAGGGTGTCAGAGGCTTTGGCACGAAGAAGGAGGTGCTTATGGTTACCTGACATTTTCCGTTTCGCTTATCCTTGGGGATCTCATAGTAACGCTCAGCGATCTTCTCAGCCAGTCTCGGAATCTCCCTCATATCCGCCTCCGTCTCCGTCGGCAACCCCAGCATAAAGTACAGCTTCACCTTCTGCCAGCCGCCCTCAAAGGCTTGTCCGGCCCCGGAAAGGATCACTTCCTCGGTCAGTCCCTTGTTGATGACGTCACGAAGCCTTTGGGATCCGGCCTCCGGCGCGAAGGTCAGGCTGCTCTTACGGATATCCTGGACCTGGCTCATCACATCCAGGGAAAAAGCGTCGATACGCAGGGAGGGCAGGGAGATATTGACGCCCTTATCCTTAAACTCATCAATAAGGAAGGTGACAAGCTCCTTCAGATTGGAATAATCGCTGGAGCTTAAAGAGCTTAAGGTGATCTCCTCGTGTCCGGTACTCTTAAGCATCTCATAAGCCCATTGCTTTAGCTGGTCAATATTCCGCTCTCTGGTTGGCCGATAGATCATTCCCGCCTGGCAGAAACGACAGCCACGGATACAGCCCCGCATGATTTCCAGCACTACTCGGTCCTGGGTCACCTTGATGAAAGGAACCAGCGGTTTCGTCGGGTACGGTGTATCGGTCAGATCCATGACAATCTCTTTTTTGATCGTAGAAGGAATTCCCTCTTTTATTGGAGTAAAGGATGCGATGGTGCCATCCTCGTGGTAGGTCACATCGTAGAGGGAAGGCACGTACATGCCGGGAATCCGGGCTGCCGCTTCCAGGAAAGCCCTCCTTCCAACGTTCCTTTGCTTACAGGACTTGTAGAGCTCCAGAAGCTCATCGTATCTGGTCTCTCCCTCCCCGATGTAAAAAAGGTCGAAAAATTCCGCGATAGGCTCCGGGTTATAGGTACAGGGACCGCCGCCAATGACGATGGGATCCTCTTCCGTGCGCTCCTCTGCGTGAAGCGGGATATGGCTCAAATCCAATATCTGCAGGATATTGGTGTAGCACATCTCATATTGGAGTGTGATTCCAAGGATATCCATGTTCCGAACCGGGGACTGCGTCTCCAGCGTAAACAGCGGAATATCCTGTTCCTTCATAATTTTATGCAGGTCCGGCCAAGGGGAATAGACCCGCTCACAGTAGGTGTCATCCCGCTTGTTGAACATGTCATACAGAATCTGTATCCCTAAGTGGGACATACCGATCTCATAGACATCCGGAAAACACATGGCAATGCGGATCTGAACCTCCATGGGATCCTTTCTTATCATATTTACTTCGTTGCCAATATAGCGGGCAGGCTTATCTATGCTCAGCAGTATTTCATCGGATAAAGCTAAT
>CAKSAI010000535.1 GCA_934434905.1 uncultured Lachnospiraceae bacterium
TCTGCCCTGTCGGAGGACGAAAAGCTGCATCTGTATCGGCAGTTTTCTCTCTTCATGGAGGATGTAAAGGATGGAAACTTCGCACCGAACATTGTAAAGAAGGGCAAGGAACCGGTGGAGTTTGCCGCAGTGCCGCTATCCATGTACGGGGACTATGAGACCGTTCCCTACCTTTCTGTCTCCCGGGTTCTGGAGGATTATTATGCTGAGAAAAATATCTACACCCATATCCGCCAGAAGTCCTCGGATCTGCGCCGGGTGGTGAGCACGGCTCTGGAGCGGAACCGCAAGAAATACGACCTGCAGTTGAAACAGTTGAAGGACACGGAGAAGAAGGATAAGTACAAGGTGTATGGAGAACTGATCCACACCTACGGCTATGGCCTTGCTGAGGGAACCAAGGAATTTACAGCCTTAAATTATTATACCAACGAAAACATCCGCATTCCGCTGGATCCGCAGTTGACACCTGCCGAGAACGCCCAGAAATATTTTGACCGATATAACAAATTAAAGCGAACCTTCGAAGCACTCTCCCAACTGATCCGGGAGACGGAAGCGGAGATCCGACATCTGGAATCCATCTCCACTTCCTTAGACATTGCTGTTTCTGAGGATGATCTGTCCCAAATCAAGGAGGAGCTTACCGAATACGGATACATCAAGAAACGCGGAAATGCCAGAAAAGAAAAAATCAAGAGCAAACCTTTTCATTATATTTCTTCCGATGGATATCATATCTATGTCGGAAAGAATAATTATCAGAATGAGGAGCTTACCTTCAAGTTCGCAAATGGCTCCGACTGGTGGTTTCATGCCAAGGGCATTCCCGGCTCCCACGTTGTGGTGAAGACCGGCGGACAGGAACTGCCGGATCGCTGCTTCGAAGAAGCCGGACGACTGGCCGCCTACTATTCCAAGGCACGCGGCGCGGAGAAGGTGGAGATCGACTATCTGGAGCGCAAGAATGTGAAGAAGCCAAACGGCAGCAAGCCTGGCTTTGTCGTATATTATACCAACTATTCTCTTACCATTGACACGGATATTTCCGGATTGAAGCAGGTGGAGGAATAAACGTAATAAATGCATGATTCACTCATCTGTGAATCGTTACATATTGACATCTTTTGTCAGTTTTTGAAGAATTTGTATGAGTATCCGGCCCTGAAAAGCACATACTATTTCCGTAGCAGAGACAAACAGCTACAGCACCGAAACTCGAACACAAAAAGAGAAAGCTGCAAAGGAGGATTTTCCGATGTCAAACAGTTCAAACAGAGCGGCTGTACCAGAAGCCAAAGGCGCACTGGACAGATTTAAGTACGAAGTAGCAAACGAGCTTGGAGTACCTTTAACCAACGGTTATAACGGTAACCTGACTTCCAAACAGAATGGTTCTGTCGGCGGTTATATGGTGAAGAAAATGATCGAGGCCCAGGAACAGCAGATGGCTGGGAAGTAAGACCATATCTCCTGAATTGGCTTTTCATGCGTGCGAAAGCAAAGCCCCGGCCCCACCGACCATTTGGTCGGTGGGGCCGGGGCTAGTTATGCCGGGGATAAACTACGTTGCAAAATCGCTGTACCACTCACAAACAACCGCAAGTGCTTTTTTCAAAGTATCAATACGGATAGAGAAATGCAGATCATATCTGCTTCCCGCTTCCCACCCTGTTAT
>CAKSAI010000536.1 GCA_934434905.1 uncultured Lachnospiraceae bacterium
GAGATAAGACTGTTAATAAGGATAAGGCTATTATGGAACTTGGGTTTATTTATTTTTTCTGCGACCCAAGAAGTGACTATCAGTACCTTGTAGATGACAAGGAAAGAATGGAAGCTATTAAAGAGGGAGAGGGATTACCTCCTAAATGGGAACCAGACAGAATAGTAACAGAGGCAATGGAATTTTATAAGTCCTTTAAGCCAATCTCAGCTTTACTCCTTGAAGACACGAGGTTTATGGTTGATAAGTATAGGAAAAGATTAAAAGCCCAAGAGTTTGATGAACTTGAAATTAAGGACTTGAAAGAAGCAGGTGCCCTCATTAAGCAAATACCTTCTCTTGTGAAAGACCTCAATGAGGCTGAAAAGGCACTTAACTCTGAAATGAGAGAGTCAGGCAGAATGAGAGGACAGGGAGAAAAGACTATATTTGAGGATGACTTAGCACTATAATTATGAAAGCAGAAGATATAATAGAAGGTCTCAATAAACATATTGAGATAAGGAGAGGTGAAAGGGGAATTGAGAATGTAGGACATATTGTATTACAGAGGGAAATAATACCTCATTCCTCATTTAAGGTCTATAAGATTTATAAGTACACCCTTTGGTTTACTAAGAGGGGCAAGTCTTATGAAGTAATGAAGATACAACATACTGCCAGGGTTCCTGGTGGTCAAGAAGAGAGTATATTAAGGAAGATGGATATTATGTTGAGTACATCAATATTCAATTGGATAGGCTCTTATTTTTATGAAGCAGTTATAAGGGGAGAATATAATGGAGTTTCAGAAGATACCAATGAATGAATGTGGAATTTACATGATTACCTCTCCGTCTGGTAAATCCTATATAGGAAGAAGCCTGAATTTGAAAGAAAGACTTAATAAATATAAGAATTTACTATGCTCAGAACAGCAGGGAATATACCATGCCATACTAAAATACGGATGGGAAAATATGATGGTAACTATCTTGTATAGTGAAGATAGGAATGTTTCCACTAATGATTTGCTTAATAAACTTGAAATAGAATTTATAAGTAAATACAACACTCTAACACCAAATGGATATAATCTAAAGAGTGGAGGAAATCAGCCTATTTTATCAGATATTACTAAACAAAGAATGTCTGAGTCTGCAAAAGGAAGATTACTATCTGAGGAGCATAAAAGGAAGCTATCTATTGCTCAAAATAAAGACTGGGTGAAAGAAAAGAAATCTTTAACACATAGGAGAAGAGTTGTACAATTATCAATCAATGGGGAAGTTATAAAAGAATGGTACTCTATTACAGAAGTAAGTAAAACTTTAGGAGTCAATGCTTCTGGAATTAGCCATGCTTGTAAAAATGGAGGAAAATCACATGGATATAGGTGGAAATACATTTCCTAAGATGAATAGGTTTCAGACTGAGCTGACTGAGGAATTGGTTAATAGCCTTCCTCAGGAGGTTCAGGACCAGTTATTTGATATTATAAATAATGTAGAGTTTGTCAAGAGATTGATAAGTCCTACAAGAGAACATGCCAAGGATAGACCAAGAGATGATAGAGGTAGAATCATTGTGGACTTGGCTAATCCTCATATATTGGAGGATATGGACTATTTCAGACCATCTGCTATACATTATGAGAAGTATGGTACATTTACTAACCTTAGACCTAATGCCAAT
>CAKSAI010000537.1 GCA_934434905.1 uncultured Lachnospiraceae bacterium
CATTTGAGAGCTGCTTCTGGTTTGAGAGACAGATCTGCTGCCATACCTCCGGGGAGGAGGAAGCGATGCGGGTGATATCCTTGAAACCGCCTGCGGCGATGGATTTCATATCTTCCTGCTCGTTGTCCAGCCGCCGTACCAGGTTCACCAGACTGGAGGCCAGAATATGGGGCAGGTGGCTGACTGCCGCAGTGTTGTAGTCGTGTTCGGTGGGAGACATGAGCAGCGGAATACAGCCCAGGGAGGCGATGAAATCCTTGTACTCCGTTACCAGATCCATGTCAATCTCGTCATCGTGGGTGATGATATAGTAGGCATTCTCAAATAAGTAAGGGGTGGCGTTCGCATAGCCGCTCTTCTCCGAACCGGCCATGGGGTGACCGCCGATAAAATAGCGTGAGAGACCGTGTGTGCGGACATCTGCGTGTATGGAAGCCTTGACGCTTCCGGTGTCAGTCAGAATACAATTTTCATTCAGGTAAGGTGCAAGCAGCTCCAGAAATGACTCGTTCTGCTGAACCGGAGCACACAGGAAGATATAACGGCAGGAAGAGAGCGCAGAGACAGCAGAATCCTTTCCGGTGCTGTGTGCAGCTTCCCTTTCAGAGCAATCTACATCTGTCGAAAGAGAATCGAACCCCTGCGCGATCACTTCATCGGAGAGCGCCTGCTTTAAACTGTCCCGGTTCGGGTCACAGGCTATGATCTGTATTGTCGGATGGATACGATGTATTGTCTTAGCCAGGGTACCGCCGATCAGCCCCAGCCCGATAATTCCGATCTTGTTGAATGTCATAGTGTTTTCCCCGCTAACGTGATATACGGCGCAAGATTTGCCATCACATGGTCAAACTGTTCAAAATTCAGAGACTGCGGTCCATCGGAAAGTGCCTTAGCCGGGTCATTGTGAACCTCGATCATCAGGCCGTCTGCCCCGCAGGCCACAGCAGCTCTTGCCAGCGGTTCCACATAAGCACGCACGCCGGTGGCATGGCTTGGATCCACGATCACAGGGAGATGAGTCTTCTCCTTTAAGACGCAGACAGCGCTCAGATCCAGCGTGTTCCTGGTGGAAGTCTCGTAGGTTCGGATGCCGCGTTCGCATAGTGCAATCTGCTCGTTTCCTTCGGACATGATATATTCGGCGGCATTGAGCCATTCGTCGATGGTAGCACAGAGTCCGCGTTTGAGAAGGACGGGGAGACCGCTCTTGCCAACCTCCTTTAAGAGTTCATAGTTCTGCATGTTGCGGGCGCCGATCTGGAGCATGTCCACATATTGCACAGCGGCTTCAATTGCGTGGGAACTTGTCACCTCACAGATGGTGGCGAGCCCTGTTTCCTGGGAAGCGGCCTTAAGGAACCGCAGCCCCTCCTCCTCAAGTCCCTGGAAGGAGTATGGGGAGGTTCTGGGCTTGAAAGCGCCGCCCCTGAGCATGGTGGCTCCGGCCGCCTTCACCGCATGTGCAATGGAGATGAGCTGTTCCTCCGTCTCAACAGCACAGGGACCGGCGATAACAGTCATGGAATCGCCGCCGATGCGTGTGTTTTTCACAGGAAAGCTGGTGGGGAGTGGGTGGAACTTCCGATTGGAAAGCTTATAGCTCTCGGTGATGGGAACGATGCGTTCCACCTCCGGATTCAACTGGATGGCACAGGTGTCCAGCCTTGATT
>CAKSAI010000538.1 GCA_934434905.1 uncultured Lachnospiraceae bacterium
AGGAAGAATCATCGTCTCCCTGCCGTTTTCGGGATATAAGCAAGAAGTTCGAATCAAATAGATGACTGGTATGGGGGTGAGACCAGTCTGGGGAATTATCCAGAAGTTCAGAAATTCTTTGCTTGACAGGATTTTAGCATGATTTAGAGGAAAATGCAACTGTTTTATTTTGAAAAAAGCGAAAAACTGGAGAAGGAAAATACACTTCTTTGTGATGATAACGAAAGACTAGATCAAAGCGGCTTCTCGTTCTCAGTTTTCGGTGCTTTGCCTGTAGATTTCCGAATGATCAGTTCTGTCTGTAAAATTACGGGAGAATTGTTTGCCCGTTTCTCATCTTGCTGGATAATGGAATACATTGTCCGGATTCCGATATCCTTCGCTGAAAAGCGCAGTGTTGTAAGCGGAGGATTCATAAATTCAGCTAACATGATGTCGTCGCAGCCAATCACAGAAACATCCTGCGGAATCGACAAGCCGCTTTCCTTTAAAGCATTCATGGCGCCAATTGCCAGAAGATCATTTAATGAAATAATGGCAGTAAAATCTATTTTCTTGTCCAAAAAAGTTTTCAGAGCCCAATACCCACTCTTGGCATCTGTAAAATATGGAAAAATTCCATCGATTATCAATTCCCTATCCAAAGGAAGATGGTTTTCTTCCATGGCTTTCAGATAAGAATGATAACGGGTATTACTGGTGTCGTTTATGGACAATCCACTCAGATAGGAAATGCGTTTATGACCTAAGTCTGCCAGGTATCTTATCGCCTGGTTCATCAGAGAATCAAAGTCAATTGTGAAGTTATCCCATGAAAAGTGAACACATATCCCATTGGACCGGAGAAGGTTAATGTGCGATTCGTTGATACGGTGCATAAAAGTTGCAAAATAAACGGCGTGAACCTGATTGGCAATCAACATAGAACAGAAGGCATCTACGTCGTCCCATAACAGGATCATGGAAACCGGAATGTTATATTTACACGCGATGGAATTCATGCCCTGAAGAATATTGTAGTAGTGCGGATTGAGCAGATCATCCACAACTAAAAACGTTATTTTGGAATGTTCTTTAGGAGCCGGAAGCGGAAAATTTAATGTGTTGGCGGCATCAATGATCCGCTGCTGTGTATCAATGCTCATTTTGCCGCGGCTGTTATAAAAATTGGAAACGGTTGCCGGTGAAACACCGGCAAGCAACGCAATATCTCGCTTGGTAGCCAAGGGTGGATCCTCCTAAACGTAAACTGGAAATTTATGGGCAAATACCTGCTGATATTATAGTACATGGCCGGACAAAAAGCAAGGAAAACGAATATGCAACAGAACCTTGTAAATAATTTACGCAGCGAAGGTAAAAATTTACCAATAAATAATAAATAAACCCTATTTTAGAAGCTTTTATGAAATATTTTCCTATGGCATATTGACAATGCGAAAGAAAAGATGTAAACTTTATTTAACAAATCGCCAGATACTTGGTAAATATTTACCAAAATGGCGTGAAAGGAGCGAAAACTATATGAAGAAAAAGAAACAATTGACAGCTTTATTTCTCATCATGATCATGGTCGTGACGGCAGCGTTGGGGTCCACAACTCCGCAGGCATTGGCCGGAGATGATACGCAGGAACTTCCAAGCTACAATGCGTATGAGGAGT
>CAKSAI010000539.1 GCA_934434905.1 uncultured Lachnospiraceae bacterium
GGCAGAGAGAGATCCAACTGTCAACACCCGTTCCCAGCGTGTTATAGTAGTCTGCCCTCTTTGTCACCGTAAACTCCACAGAGAAGCCCTCCAGCGATACCGGCGCCGCATACATGACCCCGGCGTTAGGACCGCCCGGCGTATATTCTCCTCCGGTATAGGTAACTGTCAGACCATTGCTTCCCATGGCCGTTTTGACCGCGTGCTCCGTTCCTGTGCCATAATCCTTGTTTCCTCCCATTGTCACCCATTCCGATGTACCGGAAATCGGGTTCCAGGAGGCTGCCGATACCGGAAGGATTCTTACAGAGCACAGCACGCTCAATCCCAGTACCAATGAAAATATTTTTTTCAGCTTCCTTCTTTTCATTTCCCACACTCTCCTTTTTTGTTTTTCCAAAATATGTTAGCGCTAACATTTATTAACATAACACCTTCCCTAAGAAGGTGTTTCTGTTCTATATGATTTTATTGACGCTTTCGCCCTTCACTAACTCGGAAGATATGATTCGATCTTTTTCAATCGGTCTCCCGTTAAGTAACGCATATAGCTGTTCCATACACGCCTCTCCGACCTCGTAAGGGCAGATAGAGACCGTCGTCAGCCGCGGATATGTGTTCTCACTGTAGAGGCTGCCATCATGACCGATGATCGAAACATCCTCCGGTACACGAAGTCGGCACGTAATCGCAGCTTTCAGTACGCCCGATGCGATAATATCGTTGGCGCAATAGATCGCAGTTGGCAGCTCCGAACGGGAAAACAATTTCATTCCGGCTTCGAATCCTCCCTGAACGGAATTCACCGTGCTGCAATTATACTTCTCTTCCACAGCACATCCAATTTCTTCCATTGCCTCCAGAAATCCCTGGTACCTCTCATTCCAGATTCCCTTATCGCTCAGATCATGGCAGATCATGCCGATCTTCCTGTGACCGTTATCATACAGATATTTGACGGCCGTCTTAGCTCCGCCTCTGTAGTCCACGCGAACGCGACCGGAAATACCGGACATCTGATAATCCTCCGTTGAGATCACCGGGAGACGCCCTCCCAGCTCTTCTGTCAGCACACGTTCCAACTTCTCATAGAAGCTTGCCATATGAGCAATATCTTCTTCCGTACTCTGCGCGCGCATCTCGATCGGCAGAACGATCAGACCGTCTATCTGCTTTCCCAGCAGCGTATCAATCGACTTCATCAGGCTCTCTGTACTGTAGCCGATTCCGAGGATCACATCCTGGCCATAAGCCGAAGCCGTCTGCACAACACCGGATACCATTCTGGAATACATGGGGTTCTCCAGGTAGGAAATCAGAATACCTACCGTAGAAGTCCGGTTCGTTGCCAAACCTCTGGCAACCAGGTTGGGACGGTAATTCAATTCCTGAATAACTGCCTCCACCTTTGCTATCGTTTTCGCAGAAACCTTTTGACTGTTATTGATTACTCTGGAGACTGTCATAGCTGACACGCCGGATAACGCCGCCACATCCTCCAATGTTGCCATATGATCACCCACTGCCCTTCCAATATCTATGTACAAAAATACTAGTGCTACAATTATGTTTGCGCTAACATTTGTCGATATTGATTGTACCAGATATAGGTATCATCTGTCAAGCCTTTTTTTATTTTTGTTTGTGCCTTCTTATTT
>CAKSAI010000540.1 GCA_934434905.1 uncultured Lachnospiraceae bacterium
ACCAGAAACCGTGCCCGTTTTCTCCGTCATACCAGCCCTTATCGTAAAGCTGCTGGTCGCGCAGCGCGAACGCAATACTGATAATGCCTATATCCGCCAGACAGCCGCCCCTTGCTCTGCCGCGCCCCGGAAGATTAATCATACGCTCCGCGGCAACTCTGAGATAGCCGTCCTCTATTACCCGACGCTGTTCGTCGCTGAAGTAATTATACAAAAGGTCATACGCCTCACAAAGCGGCTTTATTATCACAAAATCGTCCTTTTGCTGCTGCATCAGATAGTCCCGCGCCCGATAGCTTTCGGCAAGCGACAAAAAGCAGCGGTATGCCGTGTCTATATACTCCGGCTTCGGCTCGAACTGATACGCGATCGCCGCGTAGCTGCAAGCATTTGCCGCATCGTACACCGGTCCGTAATTAGCTATCGGATTGACCGCAATCACGCCCGAAAAATCCCGATACGCCGCCGCATATTCATCTGCTCTTGCGATAATATTATCGACTGAGCGGCGGTAAAAACCGTTTGTTTTGCAAAGTGCGCGGACATTTTCAATCATCTCCGGCGTGGCAAGCATATACGGGTGCTGCAGCGTTGTGAGCTGCCGGCTTTTGCGCGGCATTATAAATTCGCAGTCGGCTTTGACTGTCATCAGCTTTTTGCCGCCGTTATAAAATACCGCCCTGTAGCTGTCAGAACACGTATTTCCCGCATCTGTCTCCGTCCCGCCGTCCGTGCGCGGCACGTCCTCGCGTATAAGCCTGCCCGAACCGTCAAATATGCTGACTGTCCCGGGCGCGCTGTCCCACTCAAATTCTACTGTGTTTGCGATTGTGAGCCTTGCGGCAAAGTGCGGCTCATTCGACACGTGTCCGATTATCGGTGTCATTGTGTCGCCCCAGTAAAACGCCCTGCCGGCAACATTTTCTCCGATGTTTATCTTCAGCGTTTTCGTGCCGTCCGCGTTCTCGACCCGCTCGTCAATATCTGTCGTGATCTCCGCGATATTGCCGTCCGCATCAAATTTTTCCACCGCGAACATCTGCTCGCGCGACTGCATATTAAACAGCGTCAGTCCCGCCGCATTGTCGGCAATCTCCAGTGAGACGGGCTTATCCGTGAAGTACGCACCGTCCGCCGAGTCCGAATATTCCGCCTTGATCCCGGAAATTCTCATACCGCTTTCGGCGTACCCATACGCATCCCTTGCGTCGGCGCGGTATGCGAACTTTACGCACTCTAGGCGGCGCACCGGATAGAGCGCCGATGCCGCTGCCGAGCTCGCCGTGCCGTCGCTAAGCAGCTTCCCATCTATATACAGCCGTCGTCTGCCGCTATGCATATCCGCAATGCAGTCTATGCGCCGCCGCTCCCCGATTGCATATTCCGTCCGCGCGGCTTTTTCGTCAATGCTGCTTTTGAAATATCCGTCGGTATCGCATATGAGCACCTTATCCTCAAAAATCTCGGGCAGAATACTACCGCGGCGATAGCCGTAATACATAAGACTCACATATTTTCTGTTCCTTGTATCGTCATTTTCAAAAGTGAAGCCGATGTGCAGCTGCCTTGCCTCGGGGTGCTCCGCCGGGTGGCGGTAATAAAATCCCGCCTCGCTGTCAGCACCCGCCGTGCGCGATGCGGCGTTTGTCACGTAAACC
>CAKSAI010000541.1 GCA_934434905.1 uncultured Lachnospiraceae bacterium
AACCTATCATTTCTATAAGTGTCCCAACTGCAAGCAGACAGTGCGTGTTCCCAGAGGAAAAGGGAAGATCTGCATCACCTGCCCGAAATGCCGGACGGAATTTGTAAAGAAAAGTTAACTATTCACAGCCACGCATATATAAAAGGGAGATTCATCGAGCTCGCTCATAAGAATCTCCCTTTTAGTATATGCGTGACTGGAATCAGGAACCTCCACCAACATAAGCAAAATAGTAAGCTGCATAGCAGCAACAGACAGCTTTGCTGGCTGATTTTGCGCATGTCGGTGGAGGGGGCTGTGAATAGTTACAAGAAGTCTTAATGTGCTTTTATGACATCACATTTACCCGCTTCGCAATATCTTCCTTCGCCTTCGGTTCCGGTTCTTCCACGATGCCGCCGAAGGGCATCTGCGCCAACAGCACATAGCTGTCCGGCACATGCACCAGTCCCCGTACCATCTCGTCGATCACCGGGTTATAGTGCTGCAGGGATGCACCGATCCCCAGCTCACGCAGTCCGCTCCAGATGGATAGCTGCAGCATGCCGTTAGCCTGGTTGGCCCATACCGGGAATTTATCGGCGTACATTGGAAACTGCTGCTGCATTGCCTCCACTACCGAGCTGTCATAGAAGTACAGCACCGTCCCGGCACCCGCCTTAAAGCTAGCGATCTTCTCTCGCGCAACCGCTCCGCCAAACACGTCATAGATGCTGTCCCACAGCTGATCCTGCTTGTCCCCAAGCATGACGACCAGACGTGCGCTCTTCATATTGAAGGCGTCCGGCACCAGCTCCGTTACCTCCCGGATCATATCGAGTACTTCGTCCTCCGATACCGGCAGTTCTTTCTTGATATTGTAATAGCTTCTTCTTTTCTCCAGAACTTCTCTTATTTTCATATTCCATTCCTCCTATGCTTTGATTGGAATCAGTTTTTATATTCTTATTATAGCAAGTAGATATTATATTTCAATGAAACATGCGTATTTTCAGAATCCTTAGCGTTGTCTTGTCGCTATCCCAATGAAATTAAATGATACTATAAATGATCTAAAATTGATCAAAACATATTGATAATCAGCCGCGAAACGGATATAATATATGTTGGTGGCTGGAAATAACAACATGGAGGGATGAAAATGGTAGGCCGTAAGAAAGAAATTGCTGAACTTAATAGACTATATGAAAGTAATCGGGCACAATTAGTTGCTGTTTACGGAAGAAGACGTGTTGGTAAAACTTATTTAGTAGATGAAACATTTAAGGGGAAAATTACGTTTCGACATGCCGGTCTCTCACCAATTGAATCGGAGGAGAGTACCGGAAAAAGCCCATTAAAGATGCAGTTGAAACATTTCTATAATTCCTTGATCATGCATGGAATGAAAAGAAGCAAGTGTCCCGAAAGCTGGCTGGATGCCTTTTTCATGTTGGAAAATTTGTTGGAGAGTAAGGGTAAGGACGAACGTCAACTGGTTTTTCTGGATGAGCTGCCATGGCTTGATACTCCAAAATCCGGATTCATAATTGCATTTGAGGCGTTCTGGAATACCTGGGGATGCCATCGTGATAATCTGATGGTAGTTGTATGTGGAAGTGCAACATCGTGGATTTTAGATAAGCTTATTAATAACCATG
>CAKSAI010000542.1 GCA_934434905.1 uncultured Lachnospiraceae bacterium
GCTGTTTTCAGTGCTCAATATGAGCCTTTATTATGCGGTTTTAAGATGTGAGAATTTTGCTGAAAATACGAGAAAAATTCCATTTGATTTTCTTGAAATATGTTATTATAATGGAGGAATAAGAGAAATTTGGTAGCGGGGTTAGCAAATTATGAAACAAGAGATAGCAGCATTTATACAGTACTTAAAAGAGGTCAGGCATGCGTCTGAAAATACGACAGATTCCTATGAACGGGATTTGCGGAAATTGGAGCATTACCTTTCAGAGCAGGGGATTAGTCAGGTGACGCAGATTACCGCTACCAATCTCAATTCGTATATTCTGTATCTGGAGAAGGAAGGGAAGAAGCCTTCCACAATTTCACGCTGCATTGCGTCCATGAAGGCTTTTTTTCAGTATCTACTGAAGCAGGGAATCTTGAAGGAGGATCTTACAGAAGAGCTGAAGAGTCCTAAGATTGAGAAGAAGGTGCCGGAGATCCTGTCCACGGAGGAGGTGGAGTGTCTGCTGAAGCAGACCAAGGGAAGCACCCCCAAGGAGCTTCGGGACTGCGCCATGCTGGAGCTTCTGTATGCCACCGGTATCCGAGTCTCCGAATTGATCGGACTGAAGCTTACGGATGTGAATCTTAAGATGGAGTACATAAAGTGTCAGGATGCCCACAAGGAGCGGGTCATCCCCTTTGGAAACGTTGCAAAGAATGCTGTTTCCAGGTATCTGGCAGAGGGACGAACAGAATTGGTTCAGGAGGCGGAGAGCCCATGGCTGTTTACCAACTGCTCCGGACAGCCCATGAGCCGACAGGGATTTTGGAAGCTAATCAAGGGTTATGGGAAGAAAGCGGGAATCCATCATGAGATTACACCCCACACGCTGCGTCATTCCTTTGCGGCACATCTGGTGAATAACGGTGCAGACCTTCGGGCGGTGCAGGAGATGATGGGACATTCCGATATCGCCACCACACAGATCTACGCCCGCATGAATCAGACGCATATTCGGGAAGTGTACGCGAAAGCACATCCCAGAGGATGAGGATAGCTTGTTCTAGCGGTTCATTTCTGCAATATCGTAGATCAGCTTTTCCGATTCTTCCCAGCCCAGGCAGGGATCTGTGATGGATTTTCCATATATATGGTCATGTACGCCCTGGCTGCCGGGTTCAATATAGCTCTCAATCATCACACCTTTAACCAGCCTGTGAATGGGTTCAGATAGCTGACGGTTGTGCATGACTTCCTTGACAATACGTATCTGTTCCGCATATTGTTTGTTGGAATTGGAGTGGTTGGAGTCCACAATGGCGGCAGGATATTTCAGATCCATTTTCTCATACATCGCAATAAGGTGGATCATATCCTCGTAATGGTAGTTGGGGATGCAGACACCACGGGTATTCACGGCGCCACGGAGCACCACATGTGTGAGCTCATTTCCGGTGGTCTCTACTTCGTAGCCACGGTATACGAAATGATGCGGATGCTGGGCGGCGTAAACAGAATTCAACATAACGGAAAAGTCGCCGCTGGTGGGGTTTTTCATTCCGGCAGGAACGTCGAAGCCACTAACGGTCAGCCGGTGGTGCTGGTCCTCCACAGAACGGGCGCCGATGGCAACATAAGAGAGC
>CAKSAI010000543.1 GCA_934434905.1 uncultured Lachnospiraceae bacterium
GGGTCATTCACCTGCCCATCCAGATCAATCCACTCGTTTAAAGAAAGCCCGCTTTCGGTAACGTAGACCGGAAGTCCATACCGTTCCTGCATGAATTTCGGTCCCCAGTACATGCTGCTCTCGCCCCGGCGCACATCCTCACCCATATCTCCGTAGGAAGCGTTCAGACTGGGACTGCTGGGGATGGGATTTCCATCCTCCCCAGCTTCCACCGTGGTTCCAAGGTAGATATTCATACCCATAAAGTCCTGCTTACAATTGATATATTCCATATCGCCGTCCTGTATAAAAGAAAGGTCCAGGTTGAATTTTTTCACCAGTTCTTCGTTGTACGTTCCGAACATAATGGGATCCCACCATGTGGTATTGCAGGCATAGAATGCATTGCCCGGCATAAACATGGCTCTGCGGGCAGCCTCTATATCATTCTCGGTCTTTGGCATCTTGATGTCGGAACAGCCCACCATTCCCACCTTTACATCCAGCTTGGAATATTTCTTCAGTGCATAGGTTCCCGCCGCATTGCAGAGCAGCAGATTATGCATGGCCTCAAAGGCCTCCTGATTGCTCTTAGGCGGATAAGCGCCTCCTACCGGCTGGATATACAGAAAATCAATGATGGATGCCGCCTCGTTAAATACGGAGAACATCTCCACCCGGTCACCGAAGTTCTCGGCAACGATCCTGGCATATTCCTCGAACCGATCCACGATCTTACGGTTGGAAAATCCGCCCTGGCGATCCAGCTCCACCGGCATATCCCAGTGAAACAGTGTCACGACAGGCTTAATGCCGCGGGCAAGCAGCCCGTCAATGAGCTTATTATAATATTCGATACCTTTGGGGTTCATCTCCCCATATCCCTTTGGCTGGATTCTGGGCCAGGCCAGGGAGAAGCGGTAGGCATTCACCCCAAGCTCCTTTAAGAGATTCAGATCTTCCTCCAGCCGGTTGTAGGAATCACAGGTGACGAAACAGGTGTGTCCATTCTGGATCAACCCCTTTTTGCTGTATTCATCCCAGATGGACATGCCCTTTCCGTCCTGGTCATACCCTCCTTCGATCTGTGTCGCTGCAGTGGCAACGCCAAACAAAAAATCTTTCATGCTAAATACACCTTTCGTTTTTTATCGAATACTTTCCCTTTTTGTCCACCAGCAGTGACAGGCAGGGCTTCACAGCCGGTACAAGTGCGCCGGTCTCTTTCTTAACTGTTGCTTCGCTTGCAGGCACTTTCACATGAACGGCTTTTGCATTGGTCGCTTCCGCGTGGAGTGCTGCCTTATTTACCAGCCGGATATCAGCAATGTACATCTTGACATCCGTAGATGAAGCATCGCCGCAGAAGATCATACTGGTACTGTTCTCGATAAATTTCTGCCAGAAATTCTCAAAGTTTCCTTCACATGCGCCGGCAGCGCTACTCACATTTGTCAGAGGAATCTCAATCTCTGTCCAACTGTTTGTTATGGCTGTCCAATTAAGATCGTAGGCCTGGCCTTCTGCATAATATATAAAGTTGGCAGAACCATCCGGATCGTCTGTCTTGACCTTAAATACAAGTGTATCGCTGCCCTCATAATCCGATTTATCAAATACCGGGC
>CAKSAI010000544.1 GCA_934434905.1 uncultured Lachnospiraceae bacterium
GTTCAAGGAGATGGTGCACGCCTTAAAGGAGTGATGGAATGAAGAAATCCAGGATCCGGTATTTTGATTACAGCCTGCTGTTTCTTGTGATCTTCCTGGTCTGTTTTGGACTTGTGATGCTGTACAGCACCAGTTCCTACAACGGGCAGGTGAAGTTCGGAGACGGGGCCTTTTACCTGAAGAAGCAGGTGTTTGCAACCGGGCTTGGATTCGCAGCTATGCTGATCGTTGCCAGGATTGACTATCATTTCTGGAAGCCCTTCTGGCTGCCAGCCTATCTGGTGGCTTTGGGATTGTGTACGGTGGTTATATTTGCGGGCGAGGAGTACAATGGCTCTAAACGGTGGCTTAAGATTGGGCCTATTTCCTTCCAGCCGTCCGAGGTGGCGAAGCTTGCTATCATCATTTTCCTGGCTGCTATCATCAGCCGGATGCCAAAGAAGATGGGAAGCCTCTTGAACATCATCAAGGTGATGGCACTGACCCTTCCCATCGTTGCGGTGGTGGCGGCGGAGAACTTAAGCACAGCCATCATCATCCTTGGCATTGCCGTGGCGCTGAGATTTGTATCCAGCCCCAAATATCTGCAGTTCATCCTTATGGCCATGGGAGTGCTCACCGTTGGCGCGGCATTCATTCTTATGGAAAGCTACCGCCTGGATCGACTGAAGATCTGGCTGGAGCCGGAGAAGTACGAGAAGGGCTATCAGACGTTGCAGGGGCTTTATGCCATTGGCTCAGGCGGTCTCTTCGGCAAGGGGCTGGGAGCCAGCATGCAGAAGCTTGGATTTGTGCCTGAGGCACAGAATGATATGATCTATTCCATCATCTGCGAGGAGCTTGGACTGTTTGGCGCAGTCTGCGTCATTCTGCTGTTTATGCTTCTGCTCTGGCGGTTCATGGTGATCGCCAGCAATGCACAGGATCTGTATGGGGCGTTGATCGTCACCGGGATCATGGCACACATCGCGATTCAGGTAATCTTAAATATTGCGGTGGTGACCAACACCATTCCCAATACGGGTATCTCCCTGCCGTTTATCAGCTACGGCGGGACATCGGTGCTGTTTCTTATGGCGGAGATGGGGCTGGCATTAAGCGTATCCCGCGGGATTTGGTTCCAGAAAGAGACGGAGGGAGGAATTTATGATAAGGGAAAAGAGAAGACGGAAGAGGAAGCGTAAGATCTTCGGGCTGGTGCTTCTTAATATTCTGCTGATCCTGGCTATTGCGGCATTGATCGTGGTGAAGGTATTCACGGTTGAGCAGGTGACAGTGACCGGGAACGAGCTGTATGACGATGCTATGATCCGGGAATGTGTCCTCAATGACAAGTATTCCTGGAATACCCTGTTCGTCTACCTGAAGTATCGGTTCAAGGAGCCGGAAGCGATTCCTTTTGTGGACACAATGGAGATATCCATGAAGCTGCCTCATACCATAGAGATCCATGTGTACGAAAAAGGGCTTCTGGGATATGTGACGATGGACAGCCTGGGGCAGAACGCTTATTTCGACAAGGACGGTATTGTGGTAGAGACCTCTTCGGAGATCATCGAAGG
>CAKSAI010000545.1 GCA_934434905.1 uncultured Lachnospiraceae bacterium
CACGGCGGCGCTGCCTTACGCTCTTTACAATATAGCGGTGCAGGCGGACGGCTTTCTTGATAACATACACCTTAATATACCCGTTTTCAGGGGGGTTACCTCTTTGCAGCGCTCGGATCTTACGCCGATAAAGGTTGCGGGCGGCAGAACGGCGCCCATAATCTTCAACGAATTTTCGTCTTACGAGCTTTAAGGGGGGAAGAGTATGCCTGCCATAATACAGCCGGTTATCCCCGAAAGCATAAGGGTGCATTTGGGCGCGCCCTCTTCAAATGCCCAAAACGTTACCGTGCCGTTTGTGGATTATATTAAAAACGTGGCTTCAAGCGAGATATACCCCACATGGCCCGAAAACGCGCTGAGGGCTAACATTTATGCCATTATAACCTTTGCGCTTAACCGCATTTATACCGAGTGGTACCCTTCGCGCGGATATGATTTTGATATTACAAATACCACAAGCTACGATCAGGCGTTTGTACCGGGGCGCGAGATCTTTGCCAACATAAACGATATTGTAAACGATATATTCGACGAATATGTTGTAAGAAGCGGCAGTATACAGCCGTTATTCACATCGTTTTGCAACGGCACTACCTCGCGGTGCGATGGGCTTTCCCAATGGGGTACGGTGGCGCTTGCCGAGCAGGGGCTTACCCCGTATGAAATTTTGCAGCGGTATTACGGCGAGGATATAGGAATACTTACCGATACGCCCGTTGCAAGCGTGGGCGAATCGTACCCCGGTACGCCCCTTAGACCGGGAGACGACTCAAACAGCGTAAAAATAATTCAAACCGAGCTTAACCGCATATCCGATAATTACCCCGCAATACCGAAAATAAGGCTTGAAAACGGTTTTTTCGGGGTTGATACCGAAAATGCGGTAAGGGCGTTTCAAAAAATATTCGAGCTGCCAGAAAGCGGCATTGTGGATAAGGCTACATGGTACAGAATAAAGCGCTATTACAGCGGTGTAAAACGTCTTGCGGAGCTTACCGCCGAGGGGGTTACCGAGGAAGAGGCAAGCCTGCCGTATTCGCTTGAGCTTTCGGCGGGTATGCAGGGGCTTTACGTAAGGGCGCTGCAATATTATCTTGACGTTATAGCCTATACCAATCCCGAACTTGATATGATACCCGTAACAGGCATATTTGACGAGCCGACGGTCAGGGCGGTCGAGCAGTTTCAGCAATATTACGGTCTGCCCGTTACGGGCGTGGCAGACACCGCGCTTTGGAATATTTTAAACCGCGAGTACCGCCTGGCGGTGGAGTCTCTGCCTGCAGGGTACGAGGGAACAAGCGCTAAAATTTACCCCGGCTTTGTTTTAAGCGAGGGTATGAGGGGAGACAGTGTAAGTGATCTTCAAACCTATTTATCATATATAGGCAGCGTTTATCCCGAAATACCCGAAATACCCGTAACGGGTTATTACGGAACGCAGACAAGAGACGCGGTGTATACCTTTCAGCGCCTTTTCGGGCTGCCGCAAAGCGGACTTGTGGGGCTTAACACCTGGCATACAATAGCGGAGGAGTATAACGCCCTTCGCGGTG
>CAKSAI010000546.1 GCA_934434905.1 uncultured Lachnospiraceae bacterium
GCGTTCGGGTATTTATGTGCAGTATCCCGAAATTTATCACTTAATAGAAGTCGCGCGTAAGTGCAAGCAGGCAAATCAGGATGCAACCTTTGAGGTGATCGGTCCGCTTGAGGGGGCGTCAGGCAGTAAGGGAGTCCAGAAGCAGAATGTGGCATTCTCAGGAATGATGATACCGAAATCCTCCCAAAATGCTGAGATAGTCGTAAAGTATATGGACTGGATGCTCTCGGATGTGAAGAATTATGAACTGTGCGCTTACGGTATAGAAGGTACGGACTGGATTGATGTAGGTGAGGGAAAACGTGGTTTTGCCGATAACAGCAATTCGGATGCAGTAAATATGTATTCGGGATGCTATGCTCCGCTGGAATACAGTAATCTTTCCGACCGGGTGTGGGACACCTATTCGGAAAAGGAGCTTGGCTGGATTGAGGCGGTAAGAAGCTATCCCACCTATGCGGATGCGCGCGAGGGTGTATTTTTCCCTGCACTTGACAATGATATGTCGAGCAAGTATTCGTCTGCCCGCACGGACTTCCAGACCAATGTCCTTTCTCCGGCGCGAGCGGGGCTTAAGGACACTGCCAAAACCTTTGACTCTGCGGTAGAGGCATTTAAGCTTTCCAACAAAGAATATCTTGACTGGATGAATCAGTATTACAAGGAAAACAAAAAGAACTACCAATAAACTACGGGAGGTTGTATCTATGAAAACAATCAGAAAATTTGTATGCTTTGCAGCGGCAGCGCTGCTGATCATGTCCTGTCCGATATCGGCTTTTGCGTTTGACGTTGTTTCCGATGCAAGATCACGCTGGGTGATCGGCGACGAATACGGTGGCGCTGTCGGCTGGAATGAGGACGGTTCCTTTACGGTTTACGGCAAAAGCGGTATCGCCACGTACACCGGAGCCAAGTTTTATGACGAGGAAATTACCATCCGGTTTAAAGCAAGCATTTCCTCTTCGGACGGTTGGGCAGCAATTTATCTGCGGAATAATATTGATGCAAGCCTGCTTACCAGCAAGGATGATGGCGGCGGAGTCCGCGCGTTCCCCTGGTACGGGAAGGGACAGCCATTCAGCATAAATATTAAAAATGACCGTGTCAGCCTTTCACAGTGTTATGCGGATGAGCTTCAGCCATCCGGGCTGGGGGTTAATACAACTCCGGGGCAGTACAATCCCGCCGATGGTGCGGAGCACACGTTGACCTTCCGGTGCTATGAAGTGAACGATACACAGACTGCGATAATGGTATATTATGACGGCAAGCAGGCGTTTGATTATTCCTATACTTATAATGAAGGTCATGAGCCTAAAAAGGAGGCCGGATATCTTTCCTTTGCATGCTATGATACCGGCGACTGGCTGCAGATCCTTTCCATTGAGGTGCCTGACGGAAGTGTCGATGTGACAGAGGATCCCGCTTCACCTTCCCAGAATCCGCAAGACACCCAGAAACCGGAAAAGGATGACAGTGCTTCTGATGATACAAAGGTTGATTATAATGCGCAGTATAACCGTCCGGGCACATCCTCCGGTACCA
>CAKSAI010000547.1 GCA_934434905.1 uncultured Lachnospiraceae bacterium
GTTCCCGCCTCATCGACCTGCACGGCAATATTGCGCGCCGCGGCGAGCAGATAATCCGCACCGTCCCCGAGGGGGTTTTTATGCTCGTCATACAAAAAGCAATTGCCGACCGTGATTATCCTTCCGCCGCCGCGGACATATTCGCACAGCCTTGAAAGAGTCTGCGAATCAATGCTTTCGACGCACGGCACAATCAGAAGCGGCATATCCGACAGCGCGCCCTCCGCCACCGTTTTCTCGGTCACGAATTTCGCGCAAAGTCCCATTGCGCCGAGCGCCTCGTAGCATTTATACACCGCATTCATATGCGTTTTTGTGTAAACTCTCGACGGGTAGGAGTAGAATATCGCCGCGGACGGCGCGGTATTCTGCAACGCCGCCACCTCGCCGGCAAGCCTGTTTAAATCGAGCATCGTGTGTCCCTCAAGCGCAACCGCGTCCGGGCGGTGCTTGATGTTGCCCGACGTCGAATTTGTGGTTTCGAGCGTTCGCGCCCATTTCCACATCGTCATCGCGCTGCGTCCGTGAATTGCTCCCTGCCACAAATCCGTCGCAAAGTGCGGCGCATACTGCTCGGTATACCGCTCGTCCCTGTCCTCGACCACGTGATCCTCGGAATTGAACACCGGCGCATTGTGCATAGACGTGAGCAAATCGTACCACATACTCTTGACCGTCATATTACGGCTGCTGCCGATAAAATTCCAGGAGTCATTTCCGTTCAGGTCGCAAAATTCGGCGAACAGCTCCGGGTTCGTCCCGCGCTCTAACGGATAGTTCTTGCCCGAGGTCTCCGCCTGCTCGACAACCGACATCATCTTGGAATGAACCGGCACTCCGGGCGCGAGCTCCTTTACAAGCTCCGCAATCCTCTTATGCCAGCGCGCAAACATCATATCGTTAAACCGCAGATAATCATAGTATACCGCCCTGTTTTCGTACTCATTGGCAAGCGGCACATCGGCAAAGCCGGCATAATTCTCATGCCAGATATTATTTGCGTGCGATATATCGCCGTAAAGCCCGCGAAGATAGCTGTGCCACTCTTCCGTATTCGATGCATCGAGCCCCGTCCGATAGGTCGGCTCGTTCGAGATGCATATGCTCGAAAGCGCCTTGTGATTTGCCATAAGCGGCACAAGCCCCGAGAAGAACGCCTCGCAGAGCTTCTGCACCTCATCATCAAATAAATTATGCTTTACAAAGCCCGTCTGGTTCGACTGCCAGTGCTCCTTATCCATAAGCTTTTCGGGGAAATAGTGCACCGACATCAGCACATCTACTGCCACATTATTCCTTTCCGCCTCGTCAAGCGCGGAGAGCACCTCGCGCCTGAATCTGTCCACATCAACGCTATAGCCGTTGATAATCACCGGCAGCTCCTCAAAGCCGCCCTGCCTTACCAGATTAGTGTCATCGCCCTTTTCGCAAAGGCGAATGTCATCAAGATACAGCCCGCCGGTCAGATCCTCGCTCATAAACATAAGCTCCGCCGTAATATCCTCCTTCGGCGCATACTCATATGTGAGCTTTTTC
>CAKSAI010000548.1 GCA_934434905.1 uncultured Lachnospiraceae bacterium
GTCTGTGGGCTTTCATCTGTAATGATGACTGCGATAACAGACATGAGAGTTTGGGAAAAACAGCTCTGCCGGAGAGGGAAGCCTGGATATGAAGCATAAAGAAAAGATAAGATTAAGAGCCGCACTTTTGTGCGGTATCTTATGTACAGCATGGTTTGTCCAAGCGGCTTGCAGCCGCCAGGCAGACCGTGCTGTTTTTCTTTTTCCGAAATTTGCCATGGAAAATTATTCTGAGGAAAACCGTATCCTACCGAATCCTTCCATGGAAGCTGAAGGTGCAGGGAATCGGCCTGTGGCAGAGTATTCCATTGAAGACCGTACGGTTCCAAGATATACAAGTACCAACTTCCGTTATCCGGAGGAATTCAACCGGACACTGGCTCATTACAGTGATTTTCAGAACATGTACCGAAAGGAGCAGAGTCCTGCTGTCCCCGGTCTTGCATATACACGTTTTACGGATTCCTCGTCTGCCCAGATGGTGCCCCAGGGAATCTGTCTGGCGGGAGAATATATGCTGATTACAGCATATGATAAGGCGCGGCGCAGCAATTCTGTGATCTATGTGATGTCCGGGGAGACAGACGGTAATCAGCGCCTGCTCACCGTACTGGAGCTGCCGGAGAGAAATCATGCGGGCGGAATTGCATTTGACGGAAAGCATATCTGGGTCGCCAGAAGCACCAGCGGCTATGTAAGCGCCATCTCCTATGAGACGCTTAAGAAAGCCGCTTCCTGCGGTCAGCAGAGCTTCCGCCTGAAAGCATATGATCTGAATATATACGTAGGAGTTACGGCATCCTTTGTAACGTATTACAAAGGATACCTGTGGGTGGGGACATACCGCACATACTTTGATGGACCGGGAAGCTTCGCCGCTTATCGGATAAGCGATATAACGGCGAAGGAAAAGTTCGGCCCGGAGGAAAGTTTCGATTCGGAGAGGAACCGGGTCAGCCAGTCCTTGCACCCGGAAGTTATTCTGGAGATTCCCTCTTATGTCCAGGGCGCTCAATTTCTGGAGCGGGGAAAGTGTGTTTATCTCGTTCTTGCGGCCTCCAGCGGAAGGTATGCGGATTCTGTGATCTATGTCTATCAGCAGGACAAACAGGGGCAGGATATGTCTCTTAAGCTCCGCAACAAATATTGCTTTCCGCCTATGGTAGAGACACTTTGCAGCGACGGGCAGACGACTTATTTCCTCTTCGAATCTGCCGCCACCTGCTACAGTACCCGGCAGTATCAGAAATGTGCTTATCCGGTAGACCGGATCTGCGGTGTTCGGAACCGGATGCTGCTGGAGGAAGAGCAGGGGGATTAGGGGGAAGATGGCATTTTTCCTCCTTGCGCCTGCGGGCACATCTTCTTCAACTCGATGCCTCAACAAACTTATAAGATTGTACTATCTGTCTATCATAATTTCGTCTGTCTTTATCGCGTATGCATACGCCTCAGGATTTACCTTTTTCAAATAGCGAAGCGGCTTCAGTATATCATGCTTAAACATTCTATTGGCATACTCACCATAAT
>CAKSAI010000549.1 GCA_934434905.1 uncultured Lachnospiraceae bacterium
GTCCTCTGCCTTTTGCATCATTATAAAAGCTTTGAGTTGCCTGAGCTGCTACACCGTTATATCTCTGTTTCGCGGTTTCTGCGCGGAACTGATAGTAACCGTCTTTTTTAGTCATATTTCCCACGTAATAATATTCCGCCGGAGCATTATATCCCATGTAGATCCATTTTGTCTCTCCATCTTCCGTCGTCAGCGGGAAGAGATCCGGACATTCCGAGTAAATTCGATTTCCATCCGCATCCAAGGCTTCGCTGTTGAATGTCCAATGGATCAGATCCGGAGATGTATATATTCGTGCACATCCACCGGCCACTACCATCATCCAAATGCCGCCATTTTCTAAACTTTCATCTTCCATCCACAGAATCTTAGGATCACGGAAGTCTATGCCATATGTGCTGTATCCTTCATTTCGCAGAACCGGATTTCCATCATACAGATTCCAGGTTATCCCGCCATCTTTGGAATACGCAAGCGATTGTTCTTGTCTTCCGTTCACAGCATCTATCGCCGACATTCCGAATGGGCCTACTCCACCCTGGCATCTGAATTCGCTATTGTGAGTGAACATTGCTACCATCCTGTTGCCTGGTAAAACGGTATCATCAAACAAACCAGAGGTATTCTTCTCATCGATTACGCAGGAGCCAGACGCTATCACACCGTTTTCATTTGCATAGATTGCCACTGGCAGTTCCTGCCAATGAATCAAATCACGGGATACCGCATGTCCCCAACTGCAATTTCCCATACCACTGCTGTATGGATTGTATTGATAGAACATATGATATTCCCCTGTACTCTCATTGTAGACCAACCCATTTGGATCATTAACCCAATGATGACTGGCTGAATAACGAAGCTTTGGACGTGACGACTCCTGATACAGCTCATTCTCATCAAACTGCCGATACACTGACATATTATAGGTTGTCTGATACCTTTCATTGCCGACACGAACAAGAAGGGCATTATAGCCAGGCTCAAGTGTAAGCTCTTCCGATTCCTGACCGCTCTGCATAACCTTATTTGCAATGATAAGCGTCATCCCATCCGGAACTTCCGCCATCAATTTTACAGATGTGACGTCTTTATCCACAGTTGCATGGTAATGGAAATTTTCCGGGGAAAACTCCTGATCCATATCAGCACCGATAAGCTTAAGGCTGCTCAGTTTCGGATATGCTATACCGGAAAGCTTTACATCTTGGAATTCCGATGTGCCATTTTCACTGAAGAGTCCGACACGTCCTCCCATATACCCGGTATATGAGGTTTTTAATACCGGCTGTGACATGTCTCCCACAAATACGGTCAGTTGCTTTTGCAGATCCATTTCAACTTTCACCGGCACAAGCTCCGTAAAATCAACGTTTGTCAGATCTAAAATCTGCTCAAATCTACCATTGCTTGAATAAATCCGAGCCTGCTTTTTTTCTGGCATCAGCTTCATCACCGTATAATCCGGTTTAGCATTCTGCGGCTCCTTTTCCCCAAAGATAAGACCTGCCGCTGTATTCTTC
>CAKSAI010000550.1 GCA_934434905.1 uncultured Lachnospiraceae bacterium
ATATTACACAGATCGTAAAGCCGGGCTGCGATCATCATCCTCATGGACTAACAGATAATGGCCCTCTGATCGCATTTGCCGAGCGAAATAGTTGAAAAAGTAAGAAGGAAGGAGATTGTAAATGGATAGATTGCTATTCAGACAGGTTCATCTTGACTTTCATACTTCCGAATGCATGCCGGATATGTGGAGGTGATAGAAGACGCGCCTGTGACGGTGGATACGCATGTTTCTTTACATCTGCCGGAAAAGCCCAAGCGTGTATATAGTGCCCCCGAGAATCGGGATATTCCGTTTATATATAAAAACGATACGCTTTCTTATACAGTCGAGAGATTTGTACTGCATGGAATGGTTGTTATAGATGTCTGATCATTTTGATCGGTGTCATATAATAAAGAGAGAGGACTGGAGGTCGAATTTTAAAAGTATGGAGATGTTTGAAGAACTGTTGGATACAAGCCCTTATAGGGAGTATCTTCCCCAATATGCCCCCGATTGCGGAGAAGGAACCGCACCTATAAAAGCGATTGCTTATGACGGGGTAAATTTAGAGGGGAAGAAAACGAAAGTATTTGCCTTTATAGCCTTTCCTGAAAATTGTGCCTCGGCAGTTCCGGCAGTTGTGCTGGTTCACGGTGCTGGCTGCCATCCGGATTGTGCATGGATGAATGAGTGGACAAGGCGCGGGTATGCGGTAATTGCACCGGATACAACAGGGTATTTTCCGGGAGAACAACATACGTCCTTTACAGAGAGCAATCGCGGCAATTGGCAGCATGAACTTCCGGCGGATATCGGTACGGAAGCGTATACAGCAGCACCGATGAACAGCGGGATGCGGGATATCGATAGAGCAACCGGGGATCGTTTCATATATCATGCGGTTTCCCAGGTGATCCTTGCACATAATATTTTAAGGGAAGATGAGAGGATTGATAATCAGAAGATTGGAATATCGGGAATATCATGGGGCGGCGTTATCGCATCAATTGTAATCGGATATGACACAAGGTTTTCTTTTGCCATTCCGATTTACGGTTCTGCATATTTGGCAGAAGGATTATCGGAAATCGACCAGCCATTTCGCTGGAAAGAAAATGAATGCTGGCTGGCAGAGCGGCAATATGAACACGTGACTATTCCTGTCATGTGGCTTTGCTGGAATGATGACTGCTGTTTTTCAATCAACTCAAATTCACATTCCTACGTGCGTACAGTAAAAAATAATTCAAAAACAGTGTTATCCATGTGCCATCTGATGCACCATTCACATACACATGCAATGCTTCGTCAAGAAAGTTATTGGTATGCGGAACGAATTATTTCCGGACAGGATGTGCCGCATATTGATGCATATATCAAGGGGAGAAAATTACTTTTCTCCTGCACAGAAGCACCAAAGAGTATAAAACTATACTATATTACAGGGAAGCTTGCCTATAGCAGAAGAGAGAAATATGGCATGAATGATGTATTCCTGGACAGAGATTGGCAGATTCTTAAGGTTGATACAC
>CAKSAI010000551.1 GCA_934434905.1 uncultured Lachnospiraceae bacterium
GAAAAATGGAGGTCTGATTATGAAGGGACAAATGGATACAAAGCTTGGTAAGTTGATGATTGATTCGGATGTCATTGCCACATACGCTGGCTCTGTTGCCGTGGAGTGCTTTGGAATTGTAGGCATGGCGGCGGTGAATATGAAGGATGGCCTGGTGAAGCTGCTGAAGAGAGATTATCTGAATCACGGGATCAGCGTGATGATCACAGATAATAAGATTACATTGGATTTTCACGTGATCGTATCTTACGGCGTCAGTATTTCGACTGTTTCTGATAACTTGATCAGTACGGTAAAATACCAGGTAGAAGAATTTACCGGTATGGAGATCGAGAAGATCAACATCTTCGTGGAAGGTGTAAGAGTTATTGATTAAGGAGGAAGAAGAGAAGTGGAGATTAATACGATAGACGCCTCCCTGCTGGCGAGGATGTTTCTGGCAGGCGCGAAGAATCTGGAAGCGAAGAAAGAATGGATCAATGAACTGAATGTATTCCCAGTGCCGGACGGAGATACCGGAACCAATATGACAATGACGATCATGTCGGCTGCGAAGGAAGTGAATTCCTTAGAGAACATGGATATGCCTTCTCTGGCGAAGGCTATTTCTTCTGGCTCCTTACGCGGAGCGAGAGGTAACTCCGGCGTTATCCTTTCACAGCTTTTCCGTGGGTTTACCAAGGGAATCAGCAATTATGACAAGATTGATGTGGTGGTTCTGACGGATGCCATGCAGAAGGCTGTAGAGACCGCCTATAAGGCTGTAATGAAGCCCAAGGAGGGAACGATCCTTACTGTGGCGAAGGGCGCTGCAGACAAGGCGCTGGAGCTGATCGGTGAGACCGAGGATCTGACAGTATTTATCGGGAAAGTGATCGACCATGCGGAATATGTCTTGAGCCAGACACCGGAGATGCTGCCGGTGCTGAAGCAGGCAGGTGTCGTGGATTCCGGCGGACAGGGCCTGGTGGAGGTCTTAAAGGGTGCTTATGATGCGCTCCTTGGCAAGGAGATCGATTATACCATCGATGGAGCCGGTGCAGGTTCCGGCGTGGTGAAGATCAGCGCACAGACTGAGGAGGAGATCAAGTTCGGCTACTGCACAGAGTTCATTATTGTGCTGCACAAGCCGCTGACTGAGAAGCAGGAGCATGCATTTAAGGGGTTCCTTGAGTCCATCGGTGATTCCATCGTAGTTGTAGCGGATGACGAGATCGTGAAGGTTCATGTACATACCAATGATCCCGGACTCGCCATTCAGAAAGCGCTGACGCACGGATCCTTGAGCAAGATCAAGATCGATAACATGCGAGAGGAGCATCAGGAGAAGCTGATCAAGGATGCGCAGAAGATAGCAGCTGCCCAGAAGGAAGCAGAAGAAGCAGCTAAAAATGCGGAAGCTTCCGACGAGCTTAAAGAAGATAAAACTCCGGCAGAGGAAGAAGTTTCATCTGCAGAAAAGGCGGGTACTTCAGAACCCAGGAAAGCCATGGGCTTTATCACGGTGTCCATT
>CAKSAI010000552.1 GCA_934434905.1 uncultured Lachnospiraceae bacterium
ATGTAAAGGACACCGACTATGTGTGTGCTCTGGCAATAGAGGGACAACAGCTTGATTCAGTGGAACTCTCCGGGAAGCTGGAGGCGTTGGGAGTCGGTGGCGTAAGCAGCATTGTTTTTGTTATCGGCGGTTCCCTGGGGCTTTCGGAGCAGGTACTTCGGCGGGCAGACTATAAGCTCAGCTTCTCCAAAATGACCTTTCCGCATCAGCTTATGCGGGTGATCCTGCTGGAGCAGATCTACCGGAGCTTTCGGATCATGCATGGGGAACCGTATCACAAATAAATAACCGGGGAGGAAGGAGAAACATGACGAAGAAGAAACTTGCAATAGAGATTATTGAGAGACTGAAAGAAGAATATCCGGACGCGGCCTGCTCCCTGGACTACGATCAGGCATGGAAGCTTTTGGTCAGCGTGCGCCTGGCTGCTCAGTGTACAGATGCCAGAGTCAATGTAGTGGTGGAAAAGCTGTATGAGAAGTTCCCGGATGTGAATGCACTGGCAGAAGCGTCGGTGGAGGAGATTGAGGAGATTGTAAGACCCTGTGGCCTTGGAAACAGCAAGGCCAGAGATATCAGTGCATGCATGAAGGTATTGAAGGAGCAGTATGGAGGAAAGGTTCCGGACAAATTTGACGAGCTGTTAAAGCTGCCGGGTGTTGGCAGGAAAAGCGCAAACCTGATTATGGGAGATGTGTTCGGAAAGCCGGCCATCGTGACGGACACCCACTGTATTCGTCTCTGTAACCGTATGGGGCTGGTGGATAATATCAAGGAACCGAAGAAGGTGGAGATGGCGCTGTGGAAGATCATTCCGCCGGAAGAAGGCAGTGATTTTTGTCACCGCCTGGTCTACCATGGCAGAGAGGTCTGCACGGCACGGACGAAGCCATACTGTGAGAGATGCTGCCTTGCCGATATCTGTGCAAAAAACGGGGTGCGAAATAATAAAAAGTGATATCCTATATGCCGTGGTATTTCAGCATGTTGGAAAATAAGGAGGAGTCATATGAGAATGTATGATCTGATCCAGAAGAAGAGGCAGGGCGATTCCCTGACAAAAGTAGAGATAGATTTCATGATCGATGGATATACCAAGGGAGAAATCCCAGATTACCAGATGTCTGCTATGATGATGGCTATCTGTTTTCAGGGGATGACGGATGAGGAGACACTGGAATTGACGCTGGCTATGGAACACAGCGGTGATGAACTGGATCTTAGCGGAATTGAGGGAATCAAGGTGGATAAGCACAGCACCGGAGGTGTGGGTGATAAGACCTCACTGGTACTGGCTCCCATGGTGGCGGCCCTGGGGATCCCGGTGGCTAAGATGTCGGGCCGGGGACTGGGACATACCGGCGGAACCATCGACAAGTTGGAATGCTTTCCGGGCTTTACCACAAGTCTTACGGAGGAAGCGTTTATAAGGAATGTCAATCAGGTAAAGCTTGCAATTATGGGGCAGACAGCCAATCTGGCGCCTGCCGATAAGAAGCTGTATGCCC
>CAKSAI010000553.1 GCA_934434905.1 uncultured Lachnospiraceae bacterium
CAAAAGCCAGCTATGAAGTCATAAAGAAAGCATATCAGAAACTGGGAAGCGAAGAAAACTGCAGGATGGAGATCGGACATGGGAGGCACCAGCCGTATCCGGATATCATCTGGCCTATCGTCAGCAGAGAAGTAAGAATAGTATGAAGACATGGAGGGAAGACTGAAAATGAATTGTTATGATAACAAGGCAGAAAACATAAGGATCGCATACATAGGAGGCGGTTCCAGAGGCTGGGCATGGGGATTTATGAGCGACCTGGCATCCTGTCAGGAGATGTCTGGGGATGTGTATCTCTATGATATAGATTTTGAAGCGGCAAAGCACAATGAAAAAATTGGGAATTATTATAAGGCTTGTGAAGGTGCAGAAGCAATCTGGAATTATCATGCTGTGGAAAGTATTGGAGAGGCATTGACCGGGGCGGATTTTGTCATCATATCGATTTTGCCGGGCACTTTTGACGAGATGGCTTCTGATGTGCATACACCTGAAAAATATGGAATTTATCAGTCTGTCGGCGACACCACAGGTCCGGGCGGGATCGTCCGGGCTATGCGTACGATTCCTATGTATGAAGAAATTGCAGAAAACATTCGAAAATACTGTCCAAAAGCATGGGTTATCAGCTATACAAATCCCATGACGCTCTGTGTAAAGACTCTGTACCGGATATTTCCGCAAATCAAAGCCTTCGGCTGTTGCCATGAAGTGTTTGGCACCCAGAAGCTTTTGAAGATCGCTTTGAAGGATATCTGTAATGTGGAGGTGGCAGATCGGAGAGAAATACAGGTAAATCCTATAGGTGTGAACCATTTTACGTGGTTTACCAAGGCCAGATATCGTGATATCGATCTGTTTCCGGTATATGCTGAATTTGTGAAGAAATATGCAGAGACAGGTTGGCGGGAAAATGCGGATAGGAACTGGATGAATACTTCCTTTTCCAGTGGCGAGCGGGTGAAGATGGATCTGTTTCGTCGTTATGGTTATATTGCTGCGGCCGGTGACCGACATCTGGCAGAATTCTGCAATGGAAAATGGTATTTAAAGGATCCGGAAACGGTAAAAGCATGGAAATTTGGATTGACGCCAGTGGATTACAGGAAGAATGAGTTGAAGGAAAGACTGGAAAAGAGCAGGCGTCTGTGCAACGGGGAACAGCAGGTAGAGATCAAGGGAACTGGCGAGGAAGGTGTAAACCAGATGAAAGCTCTGCTGGGATTGGGAGAGCTCGTAACCAATGTTAACATACCAAACAGGGGACAGATACCAAATCTTCCCATTGGTGCTGTGGTGGAATCGAATGCCGTATTTCGCGCAGATTCCGTCACACCCGTAGTTGCCGGAGATGTTCCGGTGGAGATTCATTCCATGGTATCCAGAATAAGTACAGAGCAGGAACAGATAAGCAAAGCGGTTGCGGAACGGGATCTGGAGAGGATATTCAACGCATTTGCGGCAGATCCGTTGGTGACATGTGCCTATGATAATGCTAAGGAAC
>CAKSAI010000554.1 GCA_934434905.1 uncultured Lachnospiraceae bacterium
GCGTTAGACACGGCGGCTGTCCATACCATCGCCTCTTCCCTTGTGTTCACCTTAGACATACAGTTGCACTCATTGCCTAAATTCCAGGCATATATTACGTCACGGTCACGAAATCTGCTTACTATACCCCGAACCATAAGAAGCTCAAATTTTAAGGCAACCGGATCGGTGCATAAATTTTTGCCGTTAAGGGCGCTCGGAATAAACAGTCTGCCGCTCATCCACCCTGTTATCAGCCCGACAATAAGCTTCATTCCGTATTTTTCGGCAACGGTGCAGAATTTGCCGAAACGGTCAAGCATTACCTCGTCGAGATACCAGGGGTTTTCGGGCTCCCTGCACCCCTCAAGCATATATTCCTTTATTCTTCCCTCGCCGCCGTAAACCGGCATAACAGGCTGAAAATCCTTCCAGTTCGGAAAAACGCGCAGATATTTTACGCCGTATTCGGACAGGTCCTTCATATCTCTTTCGACCTGCTCTTCGTCCCAGTTTTTCCACATTTCCGCACCGGCATGAGACGCCCAATAATTGCATCCCAGCATAAACTCACTCATGACTTAATATCCTTTCACACTATTTCCAAGCACGGTATTTATTTGTAAATATCGTTTTTCTTTATATAATCTATAACTTCATTAACCTCGCAAAACGCAAGCGCCACAACGGTGTCGGCACCGCCGTAATATATTGCTATCCTGCCGGTTTCGGGATCTGTAAGCGCAGAACACGGAAAAACAACGTTCGGTACGTCGCCTACGCACTCATAAAGCGTTCTCGGATTAAGCAGATAACAGTTTGCACGGTGAAGCACGCGCCACGGTTCGTTTAAATCGGTAATGGCGGCGCCCATTGAATAGGTAAGTCCGTTGCAGGAGGTCGTTACGCCGTGATAAAAGCACAGCCACCCCTCGTCGGTCTCTATGGGAGTGGGTCCCGCGCCGATCTTTGTTGATTCCCACGCATAGTACGGACTCATAACATGGTGATGCTTGCCCCAGAAAGCAAGATCCCGACTTTGACTTAAAAATATATCGCCGTAAGGAGTATGCCCCTTATCGCACGGGCGCGAAAGCAGCATATACATACCGTTTATTTTTCTTGGGAAAAGAACGCCGTTGCGCGAAACGGGCAGCGTTGCCTCGTCCAGCTCTTCAAATGTCTTAAAATCCTTTGTGCGCGCAATTCCTATAACCGTGCCGAGCGGCCAGTTAAGGCTTTTAACCCACGAAAGATAATAAACCCCGTCCATACAGCAAAGTCTTGGGTCGTAGCCGTTAAAAATTTAGTTATTGTTAAGCTCCCAGTGTATCCCGTCGTCGGAAAAGCCGGTTACAAGCTTTTGCTCTCTGGTTGTCAGATCAACACGGAAAATGCCTGCAAAGCCGTTTAAGTACGGAACCACCGCCGAGTTGAATATGCTGTTTGCTTTGGGCAGTGCGTCTCTTTCTATAATTGGGTTTTCGTTATATCTCCACACAGGCGCGTCAGTGCCTTCGGGC